>JAITPN010000083.1 GCA_031289415.1 Prevotellaceae bacterium
CTTTCGGTGCGCTACGAAACCCCTTCGGTGCGCTACGGAACCCCTTCGGTGCGCTACGAAACCCCTTCGGTGCGCTACGGAACCCCTTCGGTGCGCTACGAAACCCCTTCGGTGCGCTACGGAACCCTTTCGGTGCGCTACGAAACCCCTTCGGTGCGCCGACAGGCAAATGAAGCGGGACAGGTATACAAGCCCCTCCCCTATTTATGTAGAATTAAACAATTTATTTAAAAAATACGTTACATGAAAAAGATTTTTTTTACCGCAATGCTCTCGATGCTGCTGGCTGTTCCGGCAGCCGCCCAGAAGAAACTGGGGAACGAAACCGACAAACAAAAAAGTGAACGGCTGGCGTGGTGGACGCACGACCGGTTTGGCATGTTTATCCATTGGGGGCTTTATGCGCTGCCCGCCCGCCACGAATGGATACGCCACAATGAACGAATCTCGAACGAAGCGTACGAAAAGTACTTCGAGCAGTTCAATCCCGACCTCTATAATCCCACGGAATGGGCGAAAAAAGCAAAGGCGGCAGGCATGAAATATGCAGTCCTCACGACCAAACACCACGAAGGGTTTTGCCTGTTCGACTCGAAATATACCGATTATAAAGCCACCCGCACCGCCGCCGGACGCGACCTCGTCAAGGAATTTGTGGACGCCTTCCGCGCCGAAGGGCTGAAAGTCGGGTTCTACTATTCGTTGATTGACTGGCATCATCCCGACTTCACCATTGACATCCAGCATCCGTTGCGCCCGAAAGATACGGCGCAATATGCCGCGCTGAACAAAGACCGCGATTTTAAAGTATATCAAAAATATCTGCAAAACCAAGTGCAGGAACTGCTGACTAATTATGGGAAAATCGACGTCCTGTGGCTCGACTTCTCTTATCCCCAAACGCACGGAAAGAGCCACGAAGACTGGAAGTCGGAAGAATTGCTGGCGATGGTGCGCAAATTGCAGCCCGGAATCATCGTGAACGACCGCCTGAATCTGGAAGAATATGAAGACGGACAGGATTTCACCACGCCCGAACAGTATAAAGTAGAGAAGTGGCCCGAAAAGTACGGCAAAAAGTTTGCATGGGAAACCTGCCAAACGTTCAGCGGTTCATGGGGCTACTACCGCGACGAACATACGTGGAAAGACACGAAGCAGCTCCTCGTGCTGCTGATTGAAACCGTAAGCAAGGGCGGCAACCTGCTGCTGAACGTAGGTCCTACGGCTCGCGGCGACTTCGACTACCGCGCCGACAATTCGCTTGAGCATATCAGCGAATGGATGGGGCACAACAGCCGCTCGATTTACGGCTGCACGCAAGCGCCCGACGAATTTCAAACGCCGGCGTCGAGCCTCCTGACTTATAATCCCGACACGAAACGGCTCTACGTCCATTTGGTCGATTACCCGATGGGGCAGCTCGTGTTGCCGGGTTACAAGGACAAGGTGAAGTACGCCCAATTCCTGCACGACGGCTCTGAAATCAGGTTTGACGACGGCGAAGCAAACGGCGTAAACCTGCGGCTTCCGGTAAATAAGCCGAATTACGAAATTCCGGTGATAGAAATTATTTTGAAATAAATATTTACAGACGAAAGGCTGCGAAAAATAAAATTCAGCCCGTTTTATATTTTTTTTGATTACCTTTGTTGTTGAAATAATTTAAAAAAAGATACTATGGAACGTCGAAATTTTCTTCGGACAGCCGTATTGGGCGGATTAGCCGGTACATTGTCCTTCAAAACCAACGTGCTGCAAGCCCAGCCGAAACCGGCAGCAGCGCCGTCAACTTATGATTTGGTAGCCGTCATGGGCGGCGAACCTGTTGCCATGTACGCCAAAGGCATTGCCGCCCTTGGCGGGATAACCGCCTTTGTAAAACAAGGGCAGCGCGTGGTGGTGAAACCCAACATCGGATGGGATAAAGAACCTGAATATGCCGCCAACACCAATCCGTTGCTGGTAGCCGCCATCGTGAAAGACTGCCTGAAAGCGGGCGCGTCGGAAGTGGTCGTTTTTGACCACACGTGCGACGATTGGAAAGCCTGCTACGAACACAGCGGTATCGAAGACGCCGTGAAAGCGGCAGGCGGAAAGATAGCGTTTGCCCACGAAGAAAAATACTACCGCGAGGTGAACATCTCAAGCGGCAAACGGCTGACGACTGCCAAAGTGCACGAAGCCATCCTTGACGCCGACGTGTGGATTAACGTGCCGGTATTGAAAAATCACGGCGGCGCGAAGATGTCCGTGGCAATGAAAAACAACATGGGTATAGTGTGGGACAGACGCTACTGGCATTCCACCGACCTGCAGCAATGTATTGCCGACTGCGCCTCGTCGTTGAAACCGGCGCTCAACATCGTGGATGCTTACCGGATTATGACGCAGAACGGTCCGAAAGGACGCACGCTTGCCGATGTACAAACTCCGAAAGCATTGTTTATGAGTACCGATATTGTGGCGGTGGACACGGCTGCGGTGAAGTTTTTCAACCAATTCAAAGAAATGCCGCTGGATAGCGTGGGGCATATCACCATTGGCGACGATATGAAAATAGGGACTACAAACATCGATGCGCTCAAAGTGCAACGCATTAAAATATAACATACGGTGTTTCGATTTATAAAGGCGACAAGGGTCGTTCTATCGCTTGTCATATTCTTGCTTGTTCTTATTTGCTTTGTTGATGTGTACCGTTTGACAAACCAATGGGCTGTAGGGATATTGAAATGGCAATTTGTTCCGGCGTTGCTGGGAGTAGCCGCAGGTACGGCAGCTATACTGACGTGCCTGCTGGCGCTTACGTTGGTGTTTGGGCGTGTATATTGTTCTACGCTGTGTCCGCTTGGTGTTTACCAAGACATTGTGCGCCGCATAGCCAACCTGTTCCGCAGTAAAAAGCGGCGGCGATTGAAATACGGCAAGCCGCACCACCTTGTGCGCTACCTGACGTTGGGTGCGGTGATTATTTTTTGCATATTGGGCAACAGTACGCTTCTTCTTAAACTTGACCCTTACAGCAATTTCGGACGTATGGCTGCCAATCTCCTCCAACCTGTCATCATTTGGAGCGGCAATATGTTGTCCGATATTTTTCCATCCGTGCCTTATCAGGATTTCCGTACGTTTACTGTCGGCACTTGCCTGTTTGCAGCCATGGTTTTTGTGGTAATAACTATCCTCAGCGCTTTACGCGGACGGCTTTATTGCAACACCATTTGCCCTGTCGGTTCGCTGCTTGGGCTGTTCTCGCGCTACGCCTTATTCCGTTTTTCATTCGACAACGATGCGTGTACGCGCTGCGCGATATGCGTTAGAAAATGCAAAGGACAATGTATTGATGTACCGGCGCAATCGGTTGATGCGTCGCGCTGCGTACAGTGTTATAACTGCGTAACGGCATGCTCTTCTCAGGGTATTCGTTACCGCTTTGCTTACGGAAAGAAACGAACAGCGGTGCAGAAAAACGACATTGTGCGCCGTCGTTTATTTATAGGAACATTAGGCGGTATAGCGGTAGCGGGCGTTGCACGCACGTTCACGCGTCCGTGGCGTAGTTCGACAAGTAATACAAAAGCGCTTACGCCGCCGGGGTCGCGCAGCCTTGACCATTTCAAACTGCACTGTACGGCATGCCACGCTTGTGTGGCAGGGTGTCCGTCGAAAGTGTTGCGACCTGCCATGAACGAATACGGCATGGACGGTCTGATGTTGCCTGTAATGGACTACAACGCCTCGTTTTGCAACTACGAATGTAACGTATGCTCGCAGATTTGCCCCAACGGCGCGATTACGCCCCTTACGAAAGAAGAAAAAGTGCTTACGCAAATCGGCACAGCACGCTTCACGGCAGAACGGTGCGTAGTGGTGCTCAATGAAACCGATTGCGGCGCATGCGACGAACACTGCCCTGTGAAAGCCATCCGCATGACGCCGTTCCGCGACGGATTGCTGATACCGCAAGTGGATACGAGCATTTGCATAGGATGCGGCGGCTGTGAGTATATATGCCCTGCACGTCCCGAAAAAGCCATTCAGGTAACGGCAAACGCAGTGCATCAAACCGCACAGCCCATCACAGACGACATGCAGGATAAAGTAGAAGTGGACGACTTTGGATTTTAAATACATGAGAATCTTTGCACAATGAGAGTGGCTGTTTTTTCCGGTTCATTTGACCCGCCGCACAAAGGACATTTGGCAGTGGCAAACTACCTTCTTCAGAAGGAGGATTTTGATGAAGTGTGGTTTACCGTTACCCCGCACAACCCGCTGAAAGAAAAGCAGGCGCTTAGTCCCGCCACCGTGCGGATAGCGATGATTGAAACAATCATTGCAGGACAGGCTGATTTTCGCGTATGCGATATTGAATGTACGTTGCCGCAGCCGTCATACACCATTAATACATTGACCGAATTGTGCAAGCGCTATCTGCAACATACGTTTACACTGGTCATCGGCGCTGACAATTGGACGAATTTCCGGTTGTGGAAAGACTACGACAAACTTGCCCGCGAATTTCATATCATGATATATCCACGCAAAGGCAATGAAGTAGTTATTCCGCAGGAATATCCCAATGTACAACGTATTGCCGCACCTACGATAAATATTTCGTCCACTACATTAAGACAGGCGGCTGCCCGCGGCGATTTGCGCCGTTATGCGCGTTTTCTGCATCCTGAAATTCTGGATTATATTATTAAAGAGAATCTATACGTGGTATGAAAATACGAATATACAAAGGGGCTGTTTCAGTTTTGAAACAGCCCCTTGTAAACATCATCTCGTTTAAGAATTAAAAAGTATAACGCACAGATAATGCGCCACCCCAATAAATTCCAGCATCATTCAAGAAATAGAAACGAGGTCCAAAGTCAGCCGATAGAGCCAGCGGAATATTGGCGAATTTATATTCCAAGCCGATTAATCCGTCAAGCGACACGTTGAAGTCGGAGGAAGTATTGTCGTTTACGTTAACAACAAAAACACCTGCCGAAGCGCCGGGTCCTACAAACCAATCCAATCCTTGAACTTCGCCGAGATTCCATTCCCATAAATAAAATCCCGATCCTCCTACTTTGAACACATTTTCTTCGAAGAAATCAAGGTCAACGATAACCTCAAAAGCATTATTTGTCGAAACAAATTGTTTGTAGGTTAATCCCACCGGTCTGCCTAACCGCAAACCAAGTGATTTTTCATAATTTTGTGCATACGCACTTAATGAACACACTGCTAATAAAGCAACAATAAATATTCTCTTCATAATCGTATAAATTTAATATTTTAAAATTTGACGTAAAGGTATGATTTTTTTTTGATATAACTATGCTCTATAAGCGTTTTTTTTGAAGCATAAGACACATTAATTATATATTAATTTCTGAAATTTTATGATTTTCTGCACGTTCATCCCTCTTATCGAAATAAGGCTCTAATTCAATATACCAGTCAGATTCAAAAAAATCATACGATGTATTCACGCCATTTACATTTTTCCCTCCACATTCCAGACAAAGGCTCTTAAACCCTGCTGCTCGGCTTGTACGTCAAGTTGGCGCAGGTGTTCCAATAACGGCTCAACTTTTTCGTCGTCCACAATGGTGAGCGCTGACGTGTTTTTCGAGGGCCAGGCATGAGTACCATAGTGTGGTTCGCCGGTCTCGCTACCGCGCCCTTGTGTTTCTTCCCAACGTGTGAAGCCGCGAATATTCAATTTATTCAAAACTTCTTCTACGGGATGCCGGAGCGATTGCCCGTAAGTGATAAATACTGCTTTCATTTCTATCTGTTTTTTATTTCAAGTTTCAGAAGATTGCGGCAAGCGCAGTATTTTACGCCATGCTTACCACTATTTCCTGAATATTAATCATTTATTTCAATTGCATTTGCTTTGCGTTCTTTCTTCGCTTTGCCGACGTTAAAAGCCGAATACATGGCGGGTAAAACCAGCAACGTGAGGATAGTAGAAAACGTCAGCCCACCGATGATAGAAACACCCATAGGTTTCCATATTTCAGAGCCTTCGCCGCTACCGACAGCCAACGGAATCATACCAAGTACCGTAGTCAGCGTAGTCATCAGCACAGGACGCAAACGCGATTTGCCTGCGGTAATCACCGCGTCATTCAGCGCTACGCCGCGCTCTCGCTGCAGGTTGGTAAAATCGACAATCACAATCCCATTTTTCACCACAATCCCCACCAACATAATAGCGCCAATGAGCGCAATCATACTCAGCGGCGTGCTCGTCATCCACAGCGCAAGGAATACACCGGTAAAGGCAAACAGGATAGACACCATAATAATCAAGGGTTGCAGCAACGACTCAAACTGCGTTGCCATCACGATGTATACCAATAGTACTATCAATAACATCAACGTCAACAAATCCTGAAACGATTCTTCCTGATCTTCGACCGAACCGGCAATGGCTATATCCACACCTGCGGGAAGCGTAAGTTCCGAAATCTTTTCGCGTGCGCCGGTAGCCACTTGCCCCAACGCTGCGCCGGGCGCTAATGACGCCGAAACGGTAATTACCCGCTGACGGTCTTCGCGCTCAATAATCGGAGGCGTAAAACGTTCTACCACCGTTCCTACTTCGCTCAGGCGAACAGCTCCGCCGGTGGTGGTGTAGAGAAGAATATTATTAAGGTCTGCTATCGACATACGAGATGACTCGTCGTAGCGCACGATGATGTCATATTCTTCACCGTCTTCGCGGTAGAGCGAGGCTGTAAGTCCGTTGATGCGGTTACGCACGGCAGTAGCGGCAGTAGCGGTAGTAAGCCCCACTTGCGCCAGTTTCTTGCGGTCGAAATCAACTTGCAGTTCAACTTTCATTTTCTCTCGACTGATAAGCACATCGCGAGCGCCGGGTATAGTACGCATTTTAACAGCCAATTCTTCGGCAATTTTGCCTGTATTGTCAAAATCAAACCCGAAGATTTTTACATCTACCGTACTCGACCCTCCCATCATTCCGCCGTTTTGTCCGCTGCCTACGCTGAATTTTTCCACTTCGGGAATACGGGCGATTATACGGCGCATGACGTCGGCTATTTCAAACTGTGTGCGTGTTCGTTCGGTACGCTTAGAGAGCGTGAAGCCCAAGCTTACTTGGTTAACGCCCGAATTACCGAAGAGCGCCGCGAAGCCTCCTTCGTCGTCTGCGCCGGAACTAACGGAATAATAGTTTATTTCAGGACAACTGTCAAGAATCATTCGTTCCAGCCGATGCGCCAAAGTTGTTGTTTGTTCAAGGTTGAAGTTCACCGGCAATTCAATCTTTGCCTCCAATCGACCGTTGTCCGAAGGCGGGAAGAAGTCGGTAGGTACGCGCGAGAGCAACAGCAAACTTGATATGAAAATCACCAATGCGCTCGCAATCGTGAGCAACCGATGATGCACCGTCCAGTGCAGCAACTTCGCGTAGCCGCGGTCAAGTTTGGCAAGGAACGCATCAATAGGTTTGAATACGATGCCTGCACCCTTATAGGTATGAACGGCTTTGTAGCGCAACATTTTTGCCGACAACATCGGCGTAATGGTTACGGCGGCAATTACCGACGTACCTATAACAATGGTAACAATCCAACCCAACTGCTTAAACATGATGCCGGCAATACCCCCTACCATCGTCAGCGGCAGGAACACGGCGATAATGGTAAGCGTAGCGGCGATAACCGACAGCCACACCTCATTTGTACCGTAAATAGCGGCGTCGTTCGGACGCGCTTTTCGTTCGAGGTGTTTTGTAATATTTTCAAGCACCACAATGGCGTCGTCCACCACCATCCCGATAGCAATGGAAAGCGAACTGAGCGAAATAATATTGAGTGTGCCGTCCGTAAACATCAAGTAAATAAAGCTCGTAAGCAACGACAGCGGAATGGTCAAACAGATAATAATCGTCGCCCGCCAACGTCCCAGAAAGAACAGCACCACCAGTACGACAAAAATAAAAGCATATACCACCGTTTCGGTAAGGCTGTCGATACTATTGGTGATGTATTCCGACGAATCATAGAAAATCGCTACTTTCACATCCGAAGGTAACGTTTTTATGAGTTCCGGCAGTTTTTCACGCACTTCTCTACATATCGCAACCGAATTAGCGCCCGATTGTTTTTGAATCATCACCCGCGCCGCTTTGTATCCGTTGGCGGTTTCTTCGATAGTCATTTTCTTAATCGTATCTTTCACCGTCGCCACGTCGGATAGATGGATTTCGCGCCCTCCTATGTTGGCAACAATAATGCCGCGCAACATGCCGCTTTCGGCAAACTCGCCTTCGATGCGCAACGACATACGCTCCGACCCGATGTCCATAGCGCCGGCAGGAATATTGCTGTTTTCCGCCGCAATGATTTGCCCGATTTGTTCCACCGAAAGGTGATACGCTTCGAGCTTCTTCGGATCAACGTTCACCTGTATTTCGCGCGTAGGTGCGCCGCTAATATTTACAGCGCCCACGCCGTCAATACGATTCAGCGGATTAGCCAATTTTTCGTCGAGCAGTTTATAAAGTCCGTTGTAGCTCTCTTCGGCAGTAGCCGAAAGGAACAGAATAGGCATCATACTCGTACTGAATTTTACGATGAACGGCTTGTCGATGCCGTCGGGCAAGTATGTTTCGACACGCCCCAGCACGTCGCGCACGTCATTCGCCGCTTCGTCAAGGTTAAGCCCCCATTCAAATTCGAGCGTAACCACCGACATGTTGTCCTGCGAGCGCGACGTGATTTTTTTCAAGTCTTGCACCGTGTTGAGGTTGTCTTCCAGTCGGCGCGTAATGTTCTGTTCAATATCTTCGGCGCTTGCTCCCGGATAGGCGGTAATGATAGACAGCATCGGCACTTCTATTTCAGGATACAAGTCAATGGATAGACGGTTTAGCGAAAATAGCCCCAACGTAACCGCTCCAATAAAAATAAGGATGGTTGAAATGGGTTTTCGTACCGCTGATTCGTATATTTTCATATCTTTTTTATTTTCAAAAAATGTACTTGTTTATTCATCTAATTATTCCGTAGCCAAAATGGTTACTTTAACGCCGCTCACCAGTTTGCTGATGCCGGCTGTTACTACCACGTCGCCGTCGTTCAGACCGGACAGGATTTCGTAAGTGTTTCCTAAACGTTGACCTAATTTCACTTTGACGTAGGTAACGGTATTATCGGTATTCACGACATATACATAGCGGTCGTCCGTGCCGGGCTGCTTGATCACGGCTTTGTCGGGTACAACCACATTGTCAATCGTTCCGAAATTCAGTTCGGCACGAACGAACATGCCGGGGCGCAACGCCAAATCGTTGTTGTCGTATGTAAATTCTGTGGAAAAAGTGTGCGACACGGCGTCTACCGTAGGATAGATGAGGTGTGCGCGTCCGCGAAATTCTTTATCAGGATAAATATCCAAGTGGATAGCAGCGTCCATTTTAGGTTTCACTGCCGAAAAATATTCTTCCTGTATGTTCAACGTGATCTTCACCGGCTTCAATTGCTGCACTTGCAGTATAGACTGCCCGCCCGTCATGTCGCCGTTATCGAAGTTACGAGCCGTTACAATGCCTGCAATCGGCGACAACAGCATCGTGTTTTTCTTCAGATTAGCCAACGACTCTTCGGCAACGTCCAACTGTGTTTTCAGTTGGTCCAATACCTGTTTCGACACGCCGCCCGATTCATACAGCGCCTGCGTACGACCATAGTCGGTTTTCAGATTTTCTACCTGTAATTTGGATTGCAGATAGGCGGTTTCTTCCATTTTAACCAATAATTGTCCGGCTTTTACATAGTCGCCTATTTCGACGTAAATTTTTTCGATACGCATAGCGCTTTGGCTGGCAATCATATTTTTTGAATATGGCGTAATGACGCCCGTGTACGATTGTATTTGGTCAACCGGTTGACGCCGCACCCGTTCGGTTTTTACTTCCACTACGGCAGATGTTTCGGTTTTTTGTTCCGTTGCTTTTCCACCATTGCAGCCTACTAAAAGGACTCCCATTCCTATACATCCAAGGAAAGATAAAGAAACGATTCTTGCAATTTTTCTCATTTGTTTACAATTTTAGATTTTATCATATTAATATATTATTCTCCAATCTCCAATAATTTTTTCGTAATCGGCGTTTGCCGTTAGAAAATCGGCAACTGCCTGATAGTAGGACAAACGCGCTTGCGTCAATGCCAATGCCGCGCTTTGCAGTTCGAGCATCGTACCTGCGCCTGTTTCGTAACGTTTGTTTGAAATGGTATAACCTTTGACAGCCAAATCAATGCCATTTTTTGCCGATTCCATTTGTTTTGCCGACTTACTCATATTGTCTATGGCGGTGTAGGCTTGCAAGGTGAGCGAACTTTGCAGATAATCGCGCTGCAATTCCAACTCTGCACCTTGCAGTTTGATTTGCTTCTCCTTTATAATATTCGACGAGCCGTTGAAAATAGGCACGTTCAACTGAAGTCCAATAATAAGACCTTGACCGTACCACTCCGTGCTTGCCGGCGTTATTTGACTGGGGTTCATAAAACTCTGCGCAGCCTTGTTTCCCGTACCGCTGTAATTATAGCTGCCAAATGCAGCCAACACAGGCATCCGTTGCGTACGTTGCAGATGCAACGATTTATTCAATACCTGTTGCTGAATATCCAACTGCCGCAAGTCCGTATTTTGAAGAAGCGAAACCCTGCGCGAAGCGGCTGCTTGCGCCACACCTACTTCAAACTCGGCAAGGCTGCCTTCTACAGCCAGCGGCACAACGCTATTTACACCCATCAACACCTTTAAATACATTTTAGCTTGTGCAATGCCGTTTTCCACTTGCAGCAACGAAGGTAATAAATTGTTCAACTGCACCTCTGCCGAAATATAATCGTATTCGGCAGCCAGCCCAAGTTCGAAGCGCCGTTTTGCCTGTTCATAATTTTCTTTCGCTGTATTATATCCTTCTTGTAACGACCGATACGAATCCTGCGCCAGCAAAAGATTGTAGTAAGCTTTCGTAACATCGTTGCGCAATGTTATTTTTGAGGCGTATGCTTTTTCGGTTGCCAACTGCATATCAAGCGTAGTCATTTGAATAGTGTGCCACAGCGCCGGTGCAAACAGCGGCAATGACAACGATACGCCCATCGTCGCGGTAAAGTCGGTAGGCAAATCAATCGTCATACCGGCAAGATTCATTGATGCAGGCACAAGGTATTTGCCCACCTGAGCTGTACCGCTCAACGAAGGCAACAAGCCCAGCCACGCATTTTTCTTTGAATAATCTACACGTTGAATTTCCTTATCGGCAATTTTAATGGTAGGATTGTCGCTCAACGCAATTTCCAATGCCTGTATCAGGTTCACACGCAATGTATCCTGCTCTTTTGGCTGCGCCCCTCCAAAGTAAGGGATGCAAGCGAACATCACGAAATACTTTATTTTTGCAATTCTTTTCATTAATTTTATTTTATTAAATTTCTCTGCAAAATCACACAATTGCAGCACGTTATACTATATAGAATCGACCAATATCCTATTTTTTTCGACAAATGTACGTTTTTTAACAACGAATTACCGGCAATCATACTACTTATTATATTACTTTTGTTCCAAAACATTTTTTAATATTTTTAATTGTTACACTTTTACAAAAGATGTTTCTATTGTTGCTGACAAATGAAACGGAAAAAGATTTTACGAAAATACGATTTTTATACATTTTTATGTTCTTTTTTACTTTCATCCAATATATCCAACCCTTTTTTTGTACAAATACCCCGCGTCATGATATACATAAACAACGGTATAGCCGCTTGTTTTTCCAATCCGTAGGTCGTAAAAATGTTATTCCTGAAAAATGAATACGAAATCTCATGTATGAGCACAGAAATAACCTGTGTATCAATATTTTTATCAAATACGCCATCGGACTGCCCTTTTTTCAGCAGTTTTTGCATACTATCCAAATGTTGTTTTCTAAAAGACATCACTATGGATTCATACACGTCGGGGAAATATTTGTGTAATTCGTTGAAGAAATTGTCTTTTACATGCGTATCAAAAAAGGTCGAACGGCATTGTATCGTTTTTAATATGGTATCAATCACATTGTCGGAACTGTTCAATACCAAATCAACATACTCCTGCCCTCTTCCAAAGAAATACTTGACGCATTGGCGCAATAAATCTTCTTTGTCCGTAAAATTTTCATAGATGGTGCGCTTTGAAACCCCTATTGTGGTAGCAATATCATCCATCGTAACTACTTTACAGCCTTGTGTGGCAAACAAAGTTACGGCGTCTTGTATTATGCGGTCTTTAGTCGTCATGAGCGTTTTCTTTAAAATTCCCGACAAAGGTACGAAAGAAAACTCAGAAAAAAAAAAAAGTTTTCTAAGTTTTAATGATTATTTAATATTAACGCAGGTGTTTTAACAAAAAAGTTGTAATTTTGTTTCATTAAAAATATACTAATGATTTTTTTAGAAGTACTGAAAAATGCCTTCCTTATCACCGGTTTGGTCATGGTAATGATGCTGTTAATTGAATATTTTAATGTACATTCACATGGACGGACATTTCAACGGTTGGAGCGGTCGCATTTCGGACAAATACTACTGGGAGCATTGCTGGGGCTTGTTCCCGGCTGTGTCGGCGGGTTTGCGCTGGTGTCGCTTTTCACGCACCGCATTGTAAGTTTCGGCGCACTGACCGCCATGATGATTGCTACAACAGGCGACGAAGCGTTTGTGCTGTTCGCCGTCATTCCCCGCACGGCGTTGCTGCTCTATGCCGTGCTGTTGGCGCTGGCGTTGGCGGCAGGTTTCACGGTTGACCGGTTTGTAAAACATTTTCCGTCGCCGTTCACACCGCAACATTTCGCCCTGCATGAACATCAGGATTGTTTCCATGAAGAAAACCGTTTCGGAAAAAATATTATTGAAAATTTACGGCATTTAACTTTTCAAAGAGCTTTGCTGATTTTCGGCTTGCTGGTTTTCATTCTGAGCATGGTGTTGGGTTTGCTCGAACACGACCACGCGGGGCAAGACCACGAGGCTGCCGTCCATGTCAGTTTTATGTTTTCCGAACGCTGGCTCAACCTGCTGTTTGCCGGATTAAGCACGTTGGCATTGGTTCTTATTGCCGCCGCGCACGAACATTTTTTGGAAGGACACCTATGGGAACACATCATTAAGAAACACTTTTTGAAAATTTTTGCATGGACTTTCGGCGCATTGCTGCTCATCCAATACGGATTGCAGTATTTCGACGTGCAACAATGGATTTCGGAAAATCCGCTACTGATGTTGTGCGCCGCTGTACTTATCGGTATCATTCCGCAATCGGGTCCGCACATTATATTCATTACACTGTTTGCATCGGGGCAGATTCCTTTCAGCGTACTGCTCGCCAATTCCATTGTACAGGACGGACACACCGCATTGCCGCTGTTAGCCGAAAGCAAACGCGGATTCTTGTGGTCAAAACTTGTAAGCATCATCTTAGGACTTGCCGCCGGATTTGCCGGTTATTTATTCGGATTTTGAGCGCCTTGTTCCACGTAACGTATTCGATTCGCGCTCAAATTAAATCTATTTTATACATTCTGAAAAAAAACAAAACCCATTGATGAAGTCCTGAGTTCATCAATGGGTTTTTAACATGTAGGGTAAAGAAAATGGTGATAGATGTCTGTATATCTATGTTTTAATATCCATCTTCTTGTTTTGCCTCTTGTTCAACAATAACCTCAACGGTTTTGTCGGCGGCTTTTACGGTAACAATAGCCGTACGTTTTTCGGGATTGTCGTTCGCTGCTACAGTAACGGTAATTTCAGCATTGTTCAAACTATCGACAGGCGACACGACTGCCCACGTTTGATCGCTTTCCGCCGTCCAACGACTATTAGACGTTACGGTTAATTGTTTCGTTTCACCCGCTGCCGCTACATTCACAGAGTCAGGTGTTACCGACAATATGACGCCGGTATCTTTTGCCGCCTGTGTAACAGGAATCGTAACGGTTTTGTCAGCGGCTTTTACGGTAATAACAGCCGTACGTTCGATACTGTCATTGGCTGCCACGGCAACGGTAATTTCACCATCTTTCGAACCGCTGGCAGGCGACACAGCTACCCACGTTTGATCGCTTTCCGCCGTCCAATCGCTGTTGGATGTTACGGATAGTTGTTTCGTTTCGCCTGCTGCCGCCGCCTCTATCGACTCAGGAGTTACCGACAGTGTAGCGCCTTCTGTTTCCACGCCTGCCTGCGTAACGGTTATCGTTTTCTTCAGGCTCGAAGCCGTAACGGTAACGACAGCGGTACGCTCTTCGGCAGCCTCATTGGCTGCTACGTTAATCACAAACGATTGGGCTTCTTGGTCAGATACTGTAACCCAAGCCGAATCACACGCAACAGTCCAAGCTACGTTGCTTGACACCGTAATGAGCGTATCTCCGCCGTCGGCAGCAACATTAACAGTTGTCGGCGATACTTCAAGTTTCGCCACCTCTACGGGTGAATTTTCGTTGTCGCAAGAGACAACCAATGCGCAGCCTGCAAATAGGCTCGCCATGTACATCATAAATGCTTTTTTCCTCATACATTGAAATTTTAAAGTGTTTATACTTGTACTAATGCAAATTTAATGCCAATCGATGATTTACACATAAAATATTACCGTGAAAACAGACCTGCATAAATTTTGAGGTTGTTTAAATTTTATTTTTTGATTCTATTAAGCATGATTCGGCACATAGCTAATCGCACAAAAAGAATTCAAGTGATAGTCAATCAGCCGACCGATACCTTATATATAATACTCGGTTAAGTCAATAATACCTGTGCGAAGGGCATATTTTATGGCTTCGTGCACATTGTTTACTTCAAGTTTGCGGAAAATATTTTTCCGGTGCGTATTAATAGTATGGAAACTGAGGTTGCGTTCAAAGGCTATTTCCTTCGTGGTTTTCCCTTTTGCTATTTCGTGCAACACAAGCTGTTCGCTGGCAGTAAGCATACTTAGCAGGTCTTGTTTCTGCGTATTTTCGCGAAACACGATTACCACGGCATCAGGATACTCTAACAGTTTCTCTGTCAGTTCTTCTTGTGATGTAACTTCAATAATTTTACTTTTAGACATTGTTCGGTCATTTGGTTTTTCCGCCTACAAAGATACCAAATAAATATAGTATTTTACAAATAAAATGAAAAAATACCACAAATGTGCTATTTCCTAATCATAAAATAAGTCCTACCTTTGCAAAATAATTTTTTAAAATAAACGATATGGCTAAAATTTTTAAACATCTGACCGATTTGATAGGCAATACCCCCTTGTTGGAATTGTCGTCATACGGAAAATCAAAATCAATCGGGGCGCACCTGATTGCAAAACTGGAATATTTCAATCCTGCCGGAAGCGTGAAAGACCGCATTGCACTGGCTATGATTGAAGACGCCGAACAAAACGGCGTACTGAAACCCGGAGCTGCTATTATTGAGCCTACCAGCGGGAACACTGGCGTAGGATTGGCGTTTGTATCAGCCGCCAAAGGCTATAAACTCACGCTTACCATGCCCGAAACCATGAGCCTTGAACGGCGCAATTTGCTGAAAGCGCTTGGCGCAACCTTAGTGCTTACTCCCGGAAGCGAAGGCATGAAAGGCGCTATTGCCAAAGCCAACGCATTGCGCGACGAAACACCCGGTGCTGTAATCCTACAGCAATTCGACAACGAATCCAATCCAAGGATACATTACCGCACTACAGCCGAAGAAATATGGGCTGACACTGACGGAAAAGTAGATGCAGTCATTGGCGGCGTAGGGACAGGCGGCACGATAAGTGGCGTAGGAAAACGGCTGAAAGAGTTGAACCCCAATGTTAAAGTAATTGCCGTAGAGCCGAGCGATTCGCCTGTACTATCGGGAGGCAAGCCCGGACCGCACAAGATACAAGGCATCGGCGCAGGGTTCGTACCCCGCAACTACGACGCCGCGGTGGTGGACGAAATCATTCCTGTGTCTAACGACGACGCGATACGCACCAGCCGCCAACTTTCCAAAACCGAAGGTCTGCTGGTAGGTATTTCATCAGGCGCAGCGGCATACGCAGCTACGGTGGTGGCTTCAAAACCAGAATATAAAGACAAAAATATTGTGGTGATTTTGCCCGACACCGGCGAACGTTACCTCTCTACTGTTCTTTATGCTTTTGACGAATATCCGTTGTAGAACAGATTGCTAAATTACCGGTTGATTGCATAAATTTGCAGAACGGCGAAATTTCCTGTATCTTCGCACCTAAATTTTTAATCAGGAAATTATGCAATCATTTCTTACTTCTTTAAAGATTACCGGCTGCTTGCTGATGTTGTCCGTATTACCGGCGCAGGCGCAGCCCTTAGAATTGTTGTCGCCCGACGGAACTATCAAATTGACAGTAACGCTGGGCGATAAAATTTACTACGATGTAGCGTGCGACGGCAATGTGTTGATGCGGCAAAATGAGCTGCAACTCAGCCTCCGCAACGAAACACTGGGGGGAAATCCAAAATTGGCGTCGCAGAAACGCAGTTCGGCTGACGCGGAAATCAAACCCGTTGCGCCGTTCAAATTTTCCACTATCAGGAATAATTACAACAGTCTGCTGCTGAACTTCAAAGGGAACTATTCGGTAGAATTTCGCACATTCGACGATGGGATAGCTTACCGTTTTATCACCAAGAAAAAAGGGACTGTTGACGTGTTGCACGAAGACGCCAACATGTCGTTCACCGGCGACTATCTGCTGCACACCTCGCACCCCGGCGAACGCGGCTGGGCTGCCGTTTACGAAGACCCATACTCGCACGTCGAATCGCAGCAATGGAACGCAACCGACGACATGAGCACTTTACCCATACTCATCGACACGCGCAAAGGGGTGAAAATACTGTTTTCGGAAACCGATGTGGACGATTATCCGTGTATGTTCGTCAAAGGACGGGGCGCGGCAAACGGCGTCGCATCAATCTTTCCACCTGCGCCGCTTGAAACGGAAAATGGCGAAAATATCCGCGTAACGAAAGGCGCGAACTACATTGCCCGCACTGCCGGCACACGTTCGTTCCCTTGGCGATGGTTCATCATTGCAAAACGCGACGGACAATTAATTGAAAGCACCATGCCCGCAAAACTTGCGCCGACGTGCGCTGTGAACGACGTGTCGTGGATTAAACCCGGATTGGTGATGTGGGATTACATCAGCCGCGACTGCGATTTTGGACCCGAAGTGAACTACCGCGTCGGTCTGAATAATGCCGCCCTCAAACATTACATCGACTTCGCCTCACGCAATAAAATCCCATATTTCTGCATCGACGCGGGATGGGCAAAAGACGCCGATAACCGTCCCATAGAAACCATTGCAGAGGTTGATTTGCCCGAAATTATCCGTTATGCAAAAGAGAAAAATGTGGACATTTTGCTGTGGATGCTCTTCGGCGCTATTCAACGCGACTTTGACGACGATAGTTACGACCTGTTCGACTATTTTGAGAAAATGGGCGTTAAAGGTTTTAAAATAGATTTCATGGACAGAAGCGACCAAGCTATCTCGAATTTCTATGAACGCGCAGCCCGCAAAGCTGCCGAACACCGCATGGTGGTCGAACTTCACGGATCGTTTACGCCGCGCGGACTGGAATATAAATACCCGAACATCCTGTCGTACGAAGGTGTGCTGGGCATCGAATGGGGCGCGAACATCTGTACGCCCGACAACAGCTTGTATCTGCCGTTTATCCGCAACGTCGCCGGTCCCATGTCGTTCACGCCCGGCATCATGTCCACCGTGCAACCTGAACATCTGCATGACGGAATAGGCTATATCGTCATGATGATTGGTACACGAGCGCACCACATGGCTTACTACATCCTGTTTGAAAGCGGATTGCAAATGATTGCCGACAGCCCGCGCATGTTCGACCAAAACCCCGATTGTCGCGATTTTATTTTCACTACGCCGGTTACCTGGGACGAAACGCACGCCTTAGCCGCCGACGCAGGTCAATATGCCGTAGTAGCCCGTCGTCATGGCGACAAATGGTGGATTGGCGGACTCTGTAACGGCATTGAGAAAACCCGCGAGTTTGACCTCGACCTCAGTTTTCTCCCGTCCGGTAAAACATTCCGCATGACAGCTTTTGAAGACGGACAGAACTCCACCTTTCAGGCAATGGACTACAACATACGTACACAAGAAGTGAAACACGGCGACAAACTGCATATCAAGTTAGTCCGCAACGGTGGATTTGCTGCTATACTTGAATAGTGTGTGTGAAATGTTAGGTATAGGCAGAAACGCAGAGTTTCGTCCAAATAGGGCAAAGATAGTGGTTTATTTTGAAATACAAATTTTAAACTAAATATCCAATATCGAACAAATTGCCTCTTTGATTTCGTCAAGCGTATCATCGTCAATTTTCCCTAAGCGTGTAACAAAACGGTTGTCCGACAACGAACGAATTTGAAAACAGTCGGCTGCCGATGTTTTGAAAAGCCCATTCTTGCTGTCATTTTCGATTTTCACCATCCAAGGGGCAAGAGTATAACGGTCTTTCCAATCGGTAAGCGGCACAATAATTTTCAATGGCAGTTTTCCGACACTATTGTCGTTAACAATAATGCAAGGGCGTGTTTTTCGTATCTCCGCGCCTTTTACAGGTTCAATATCAATCAACCAGACTTAACTTTGTTTCATAAAAATCCTCAAAATCAAGTGCCGTAAAAGCAGTTAATTTTCTATCGTTCAAATAATCATCGCATAACAAATTTGCTGCATCAGCCATTTGCCGTTTGGTTTCTTCTTGCCTTATTGACCTCAAAGTTTGTTCCATTATCTGAACTCTCGCAACGAGAGGAAGTCGTTTAATATCTCTGATTAATGTTGCTGTTTGCATATTTTTTTGAAATTTGAAGTACAAAAGTATAAAAAGTTTTCCAATCAACAAAAAAAGAGGCAAACGCCTCTCGCCAGCGCAAAATTATATTTTTAACAAAAAAATGCGTACTTTTACGGTCGGTTATGACAACTTTTCTTGATACGACAGCTGCGGATTTATATGCCCGTTTCGGCGAAAAAATCTCTGCCCTGCGCCTTGTGTTTCCCAATCGGCGCAGCCGGCTGTTCTTTACGCAAAGTTTATCGAAAATCATTGACAAACCTTTGTGGCAACCGCACTACAACACGATTGAAGAAGTGGTAAGCCGCGCAGCAGGACGGCAGGCTTCCGAGCCGCTGGCGCTGCTGCTGGAACTGTACGATATATATTGCGCCGTACGCCACAGCAGCGAGCCGTTCGACCATTTTTATTTCTGGGGCGAAGTGATGCTGCGCGATTTTGACATGATTGACAAATACCGCATCGACGCCGGTATGCTGTTCCGCAACCTCAAAGCGCAGAAAGAGCTGGAGGGCGATTTTTCTTTCCTCAGCGACGAGCAGGCGGCGCTCATCCGCGAATTTTGGGACAGTTTTTCGACCGGAAAAAGTGGATTGCAGGAACGGTTTATAGCTACATGGGACGCGCTGTTCGACATTTACACGCAGTTCCGGCAACGGCTTCGTGAAAAAGAAATGGCTTACGAAGGCATGTTGTATCGCGACCTTGACTTGGACAGCCTGCCCGACGAACATTTTGTGTTCATCGGTTTCAATGCGCTCAATGCGTGCGAAAAATTATTGTTCCGGCATTTGAAAAAACGCGGCAGAGCCGACTTTTACTGGGATTACGATGCGTACTATCTCCACAATCCGAAACAGGAAGCCGGTGTTTTTCTGCGGCAAAATATAGCGGATTTTCCTTCGCCGGAGTTCGACAAAGCGTTCTCGCCTTTCGCCGGAGAGAAAGATATTCGCATGGTAGCGGCATCGTCCGACGCCATGCAGACAAAGCTTGTGCCGCAGCTGCTGCGCGACATGCACGCCGCACCCGACCGCCGCACGGCAGTGGTGCTGGCTGACGAAACGCTGCTCATCCCTACGCTGCACGCGCTCCCGACGGTGGCTGCCGACATCAACGTTACGATGGGCTATCCGCTCCGTCAGACGCCTGTATATACGTTGCTGGAACTCACGCTGCGCCTGCATCACAAAGCGAAGCAACGCGGCGGCGCAACGCGCTTTTATTACCGCGATGTGCTGGCACTGCTGCACCATCCGTACCTCAAAGCCATGACGCCACAAGCCGTGCAGCGCCATGCCAACGACATTGTTGCCAAAAATAAAATCTATGTATCGCCCGATGAATTTTCAGGCGATGCGCTGCTGTCCGGCATTTTCACGCCGGCAGCAGACTACCGCCAACTCGTGGCACAGCTGCTCAGCCTGCTTGACGCCGTAACGCGCACCGTTTTTACAAGCGAAAACGAAAAGATGGCGCACGCCTGCGCACTGCATTGCGCAAGGCTGCTCAACAAGCTCCACACGTCGGTGGACGAAAGCCGCATCGCGCTTTCGCTGCCGGTATTTACCAACATGCTCCGCAAACTGTTCCGCCACGAAAATATCCCGTTTTCGGGCGAACCGCTGGCAGGGATTCAGGTGTTGGGGTTGCTCGAAACCCGCAATCTTGATTTTGAAAATATCATCGTGCTTTCGTGCAACGAAGGGATATTGCCACAGCACTCGAATGCGCCGTCGTTTATTCCGTACAACCTGCGTCGCGGCTTCGGGCTTCCGACGATTGAGCAGCACGAAGCGGTGTATGCGTATTATTTTTACCGGTTGTTGCAGCGTGCAAAAAAAATAACACTCGTTTACAATACCAAAACCGACGACGTGCGCACGGGCGAAGCCAGCCGCTACTTGCTACAGCTACAAATGGAGTCGCAAAAACCTATCGTGTCCGTCGGGGTAAACTTCGCGATATCGCACACCACGCCCGAAGCGATAGTCATATCAAAAGATGAAAAAACGATGCAGGAACTGGCAGCCTATTACGCCGACGACGCGCCGCGCAGCCTGTCGCCAAGCGCAATTAATGCGTATCTTGCCTGCAACCTGCAGTTCTATTATCGCTATATCGAACGCCTGAAACCCCGCGACGAGGCGGCGGAGGACATCGACGGCAAGCTGCTCGGCAACGTGCTGCACCGCGCGATGGAGGCGCTCTACAAACCATTCGGAGGTAAAAACGTGACGCATGCCGACATGCTGGCGATAACGGCACACGCGACGCAACTCGACGAAGCCGTAAGCCGTGCGCTCGCCGGTGTGTATTACGGCGCCGGTGAACTTCCGCGCGAGGCGCACGACAATGGTAAGATCATGTTGCTGCGCGATATTACCGCCAAGTACGTCCGCCAGATTCTGCACTACGACGCCGCACGCACGCCTTTTGTCATTGAAGATACGGAACGCGTGATTATGCAGCGGGTGGCTTGCCCGGACGTTCCCGCCGGCATTTGGCTGGGCGGCATCATCGACCGGCTCGACAGGCAGGGCAACGCGCTGCACATCGTGGATTACAAGACGGGCGCTACAAAAGATGAATTTAAAAACATAGCGGCGCTTTTTGGCGACAACGCCGGAGAGCGTAGGAAAGAAGCGCTGCAGATATTGCTATATGCCGTATTGCTCAAACAACAGCATCCCGATAACAACGTTGTTCCGAAGTTGTATTTCCTGCGTAAAATATACCAGCACGATACCGATTTTTTGCTTACCGAAAAAGATACGAAGCAGCGTATTTCAGAGATAAGTCCTTACGTAGCGCCGTTTACCGGCGAACTCGTCCGCACGCTGTCGCACCTGTTCAATAAAGCGATTCCATTTACGCAAACCGCCGACCTCGACACCTGCCATTATTGCGATTATAAAAAGATTTGCGGAAGAAAAATGGTGAAAGGGGAATAAGTGATTTGCCGTCCGAAGATTTCGCTTCACGCTTCACTTCCCTACGGAACAATCACCGATTGGATTTCGCTGAGGTGTCCTTTTTCGCCGCGCGTATTTTCCCACCGGAGGGCGAAATAGAGGCGCCGTCCGCGCTCGTCGGAGGCGAAGGTGAAGGTGTGGGGCGTGCGGGTGTCGAACGCCGAGTGCGTCAGCTCGCTCCAGGCGGTGAGCGGGGTGTCGCTGATTTCCCAGAGGATTTCGACGCCGTGTACGCCGGCGGGTTTCGCGCGGCTCGTGCCTCTGGCGTCGTGGAAGTGCACTTCGACAACGGCGGGCGTCGGCGCTTTCGTTTCGGCTTCGGGGAGGCTCGCGGGCAGGTGCGCGCGGGTGTTTCTGCCTTTCGAGCGTTCGGGCAAGCCCATGGCTGCGAGGTGGGCGTTCGTTACGAGGGGGCTTCCTTTCAGAAATCCGATGTAAAGTTCGCGGAAAGAGGCGCGGAAGGCACATTCGGCGTTGAGGAGGCTCAGCTGTTTGAGGCGCGTACGTACGGATTCGTCCGTCCACGCGGCGTAGGCGTCGGCTAATTCCGTGTAGAAGCGACCGAATACGTTGGTGAGCCACAGCGTTGCCGCGGCGCCCGGGGTAAAGCCAACTTCCGTGCGGTTTTCAATCACTTGCAGCCAGTTGTAGGTCTGCGTTGCCATGCTGTATAAGGCTTCATGGTTTTGGGGTAACCAGTCTTTTCTGCGTGCCATAATCATTTTGTTTTAAAATAGTTCTACTTTTTACTTATTTATATATATTTATAAAAATACGTCGTCCATAATCCAATTATGTATGTCAATAATCTAATTATGTGCGTCAATAATTTAATTATTTATATCAATAATCCGATTATTTATATCAATAATTAATTTATGTATGTCAATGATCCAATTATGTACTCGCATAATTCAATGATGTGCGTCAATAATTTCGGCAAAGGTAATCATTTTTTACATAAAACGGCGACGAAACAACGCAACGCTTCAACATTTATTAGAAAATATTAAATATTTGCGCTATCTTTGTTATGATTTTACGGAGATTATATGATGTCTATTGCGCAAGAACTCGAAAAGATAAAAGGCACGCTGCCTGCCGGTGTGAGGCTGGTGGCGGTGTCGAAAACCTGTCCGCCGGAACGCATCGGCGAGGCGTACGGCGCGGGGCAGCGCATTTTCGGCGAGAACCGCCCGCAGGAGCTGGCGCAAAAAGCCGCGGCGCTGCCTGCCGATATTGCGTGGCATTTCATCGGGCATTTGCAGACGAATAAAGTGAAGCACGTGGTGGGCGTCGCACGCCTCATTCATGCGGTGGACAGCGAGCGGTTGCTGATGGAGATTGAGAAGGAGGGCGCGCGGCGGTCGCTGGCGGTGCCGTGTCTGCTGCAGGTGCACGTGGCTTGTGAAGCGAGCAAGTTCGGTTTTTCGCCCGACGTGTTGCGCGGTCTTTTCCGTCAGGATTTTTTTATACGCACGCCGCACGTACAGCTTGCCGGACTGATGGGTATGGCTACCCACACCGCCGACCGTGCGCAGGTGCGCCGCGAGTTTCGTGCGCTCAAGAATTTGTTTGATGAAATAAAGCAGGCGTATTTTCCGGCGGACGACGCTTTTTGCGAACTTTCTGCCGGCATGAGCGACGATTACGGCATTGCGGTGGACGAAGGGAGTACGCTCGTCCGTATCGGCTCGGCTATTTTCGGGGCGCGTTAATCGAGCCTCGTGCAGGGTTAATCCATCGTTTGGTTGAGGAATGTATTGTTGGTGTCGAGGCGATAGGCGCCCGACGGCGACATTTCCAATTGTGATTCGGCGACGGCGGCGGTTTGCGCGGCGTCGACAGGCGCTTTGCGGCGCACGTATGCCGGCACGCCGTGCAGTTCTTTCACGTTGCTTTCGTCGTCAATAATCAATACCGGTTTCGCTTGCGGTTTTGCCGGATGCGCTGCCGGCGCCGCGGTTTGTTCATCGTTGTGTACGATTAAAACCCGCCGGCGTTCGTCTACGGCAAACGCCGCGTCGCTGTTGTTTTCTTCGGACAGGGTTTCAAAAACGATTTCTTTTTCGCCGGCGTCCGTCGCGTGATATGCAGGGTCTTTCAAGGCAATGCGCACGGGCGGTTCGTCTACGTCTTCGTTGTCGGAATAGACGTCGAACGGAAGGACGCGCGCGCCGAAACCCGTAGCTACGACGGTTACTTTGACGGCGCCGTCGAGCGAATCGTCTTTGACTAATCCGCGTTTGATAAATTCACTTTTTCCGCCGGTACGTTGCTGCACGTAGTCCATGATGTATTGCATTTCTTCCATCTGAAAATCGTCGCCGGCGGTGATATTTACCAGCACGTTTTTTGCGCCGGCAATGTCGTTGTTGTTGAGCAGCGGCGATGCGAGGGCGTCTTCAACGGCTTTCAGGGCGCGGTCGTCGCCGCTTGCCATGCCCGACCCCATAAGGGCGACGCTGCTGTTCTCCATCGCCTTGCGCACGTCGGCAAAATCGACGTTGATTTCGCCGGAGGTCGTGATGATTTCAGCAATACTTTTGGCGGCGATGGTCAGCACTTCGTCGGCTTTTGAAAACGCTTTGAATACCGAAAGGTTGCCGTAGATTTCGGAGAGGCGTTCGTTGTTAATCACGAGCATGGAGTCGACGTAGCGTTGCAGTTCCACAACGCCCTCGCGGGCACGCTTCATGAAGTCGCGCCCTTCGTAACGAAACGGGATGGTAACAATCGCGACGGTAAGGATACCCATTTCTTTAGCCGTTTTGGCAATCACGGGGGCTGCGCCGGTGCCGGTGCCGCCGCCCATACCGGCGGTAACGAATACCATTTCGGTGTTGTCGTCCAATACCTGCCGGATTGCATCGATGCTTTCCAAGGCGGCTTGCTTGCCTTTTTCGGGGTCGCATCCTGCGCCCAGCCCTTTGTTGCCCAATTGCACTTTGGCGGAAATGGGGCTTTTGTCCAATGCCTGCCTGTCGGTATTGCACGTTACAAACGTTACGCCTTCAATGCCTGCAGTGAACATATTATTGACGGCATTGCCGCCGCCGCCGCCTACGCCAATGACTTTAATGATGGCTTTCGAGTTTCTCCAATCGGACGGAACTAATATTTCTTCCATATATTATCGTTAGTTATATCTGTTAGTTATTGAATCCTTTCTTTTCATACTGATTTATGCGATGTCGTCCGTAAACGTTTTGTCTATAAAATCGCTCACTTTGTCAAATAAACCACCCATCCATTGCTTTTCGACCGGCTTTGTCCGTGCTTCTTCCTGCTTGGGTTTGGGTTCTCGTTCGGGAGTCAGCGTTTTTTTCGTGGGGTTATTTCTGCCGAACAGACTCCGTCGTCGAGGTTCGTTTTCCGGCGCAACAAGTACAAGTTCCGGAATACGCTCTTCGGCTTCCATGCCTTTCAGCAGCAAGCCTGCCGCCGTAGCATAGTTCACGTTGGCACACGACGGCGCAGAGATTAGATACAGCGGTTCGCCTTTGCGCACTTCCATGCCTGTTTTGTATTTCATATATTCTACGATGTCGCCCAGGTGCGCGCCGCCGCCGGTGATTACCATGCCGGCGTCGAGGCATCCGTCGTAGCCGGAATGTTGCATTTCATAAAGCACCGCTTCCGTAATTTCAGCCACGCGGGCTTCAATGATATTTGCCAGCGTTTTTTGCGATACTTCGCGCGCCTCGCCGCCGCCAATGCCCGGCACGGTAATCGTAACATTCCGTTTTACCATATCGCTGTAGCATGAGCCATGCTGCACTTTCAACTGCTCGGCATGACGCTGTATAATCCGGCAGCCCTGGCGTATGTCTTCGGTAATGTCGTTGCCGCCGAATGGTATCACCGCCGTGTGGCGCAATATACCGCCGTGGTATACCACCAAATTGGTAGTTCCGCCGCCGAAATTCACGACCGCTACGCCCGTTTCCTTTTCTTCTTTATGCAACACCGCCTCTGCCGCCGCTATATTACTTAATACGACATCTTTCAGCGCTATCTCGGCATGCTCCATGCTGCGCCGGACGTTATTTTGCGATTTACTGCCTATGAAAACATGAAATTCCGCTTCCAAACGATGCCCCGTACATCCCACCGGTTCGGCAGTCGTGCGCCCGTCTACGCAATAACGCTGCGGAATAATGTCGAGGATTTTCTCGTTTTCATTGAGCTGGACGTGGTGCATTTTCTGCCGTAAGGTGTCCACTTCCTGTTTTGAAATCACGTCTTCGGGCGTTTCGCGCAGTTCGCTGATTTTTTCTTTAATGTAACGTATATTACCAATGCCTGCATACACCACTTTCATAAAATCGACGGACGACGGCGATTCTATTTTTTCCAATTGCGCCCTCAGGTCATTCAAAATAGATTTCAACACATTCCCTGCTTGCAGAATATTTTCTACTTCTCCCTGTACAACGCCTTCGGCATCATCTTCGTGGTGCGCTATAATGTGGAATTTCCCTGAAGCGTTTTTTTTACCTATCAAGGCTCTGATCTTTGTTGTGCCAAAGTCAATGGCTGTAATATATTTTTCCATAATTTTAACTTATTTTCGTTTACATATTATTTGATTACCATACCGCAAGTCAATGTCGGAATAAATTTCTTCACCGGCTGCACGGATTTTATGATAAAAGACGTTCAACTTATCTAATTTATATTCATAATCGGTTAGCGCGCCGATATGAATCTTTTCATGCCCCACGCGGGGTAATAACAACACGTCTGATGCGCTGTTTACATGTATTTGCACAATCTGCGACCGCCAAAATTTATTCCTGTCTAAAAACGAGGCGAAATCATATAATTGTTGTAAAAAATTCTCTTTTTGTGGTATTATTCCTCTGAAATCGTGGGTTAATTTCGACGGTGCATTGCCTGTCAATATCGGCACAAAAGAAGTATAGACACTCGCCGAAAGTGGAAAAATGTAGCCTGTTTCGTCAATATAAAATCCTCCGGCAGACGTCTGTACCCGCACAATGGGGCGACGTTGATATACGTCCACATGCAACACGCCGTCAATCGAAGAAAACACTTCGGTATTGAAAATCACACTCCTTTTATTCAATAGTTGCTCCATTTGATGCACGTTAATACGGAATACATATTCGCCGATAATTTTCCCCACATCGTCCGTAATGATTTTTTCTATCCTATCGCAGCTAATAAAGCGATTAACCATACTGTCGCATACTGTTATCTGCATACTGTTGCACACCAACGATTGTTGTTTGGCAGTTACAAATCCGGCGCTCACCGCCAAATAGGTAATGAACAACGCAACCGTAGCATACAACGTGATTGTTTTACCTCGCGTCATTATACCTCCTGTTTAATAGTTCGGTAATAGACGGCACGAAACGGTCAATATCACCTGCCCCGAAAGTTATAAGTACATCTAAAGGTTCTTTTTCCAGTAAGTTCATCAAATCGTTTTTGTGGCACAGTACTTTGTTTTCCAAAGTCATTTTATCAAAAATAATTTGCGAACTCACACCGTTTATCGGCAATTCACGGGCAGGGTAAATGTCAAGCAAAATCAAACGGTCTAACAAATCCAGACTTGCTGCAAAGCCCTCGGCAAAATCACGTGTACGGGTGTAAAGATGCGGTTGAAAAACACCTGTTATTTTCCGTTCGGGATAAATTTCGCGCAGTGAAGTAATCGCAGCCCGCAATTCTTCGGGATGATGCGCATAATCGTCAATGTAAGTACATGCAGGCGTATTCACCTGCACGTCAAAACGGCGCTGCACGCCTGCAAAAGAAGCCAAAGCGTCTTTGAGGGATGAACCTTTTCCTGTTATTTTTTTATCGTTTCCGGTTAGCCGTTCATACGCCCAAGCGGCGGCTACGGCGGCTATGGCATTTTCTACGTTTATCAATCCCGGAATACCCAACACACAATCATTGATTACGCCGTCGGGCAAGTGTATGTCAAATTGCGTAAGTCCGCTATCCAACCGGCGAATATCCGACGCATAAAAATCACATTTTTCACGAAGCGCGTAACGATATACGGTATGCGCATCCGATTCCCATTCGCCGGACAAGGGTAATTCCACACCTTGCTTCAAAATCAGCACACCATTGGGTTTCACTTGTGCAGCAAAGGCAGAAAAAGCATCTTTCACGGCTTTGTGTGTACCATATATATCCAAGTGGTCGGCGTCGGTAGCGGTAATTACCGCCACATGCGGGAACAGTTGCAAAAACGAGCGGTCAAATTCATCGGCTTCCGCTACCAATGCCGGAGAAGCGGACAAAAGCAGGTTGCTGTTATAATTTTTTGAAATCCCACCTAAAAATGCGGTACAACCATTGCTCGTTTGCTTCAATACATGTGCGAGCAACGTGGTCGTAGTCGTTTTTCCGTGCGTACCGGCAACTGCCAATGTGATTTTACCGGCAGCTATATAGCCCAATGCTGCAGAACGTTTTATAAGCTGATAACCGTGCTGCTTGAAAAATTGCCATTCACTGTGTGATTCAGGAACAGCAGGCGTATAAATCACCAATATATCATTGGTTGAATATTTGTTATTATCCGGTAAAAATTCAGGCGAAATTAAGTTTATATTATCTTCGTAATGTATGTCAATGCCTTCGCGCTCCAACGCTTCCGTGAGAGGCGACGGCGTACGGTCGTAGCCCGCCACAAACATTCCTTCATGTTTATAATAGCGAGCCAGCGCACTCATGCCGATGCCGCCGATGCCGATGAAGTAAACCGCACATGGCGTCGTTAGCTGCGGACAATTCGCCAATGCTACCACTTCTTTCACAATTTCATCGGCAGCGTTTGGTTTCGCCAAAGTAGCGATATTGGTTTTCAATTCTTGCATTTTCTCGGCATCATGCACCAAATTCAGCACTGTGGGGATAAGGTCATTCAACGCATCGGCATCGCGCACCATCAAGGCGGCATTTTTATTGACCAACGCCTGTGCGTTTTTCGTCTGATGATCTTCCGACACATTGGGCGACGGAACAAATACACAAGGTTTCGCCACAACGCAAAGTTCCGAAATAGTCCCCGCCCCTGCACGCGACACGACCACATCGGCAGCCGCAAACGCATAATCCATGCGGTAGATGAAATCGAAAATTTTTATCGTATTTTCCGTTCTCTCGTTTTGTGCTGCCAAGGCTTGTTCAAAATATATTTTTCCGGTTTGCCAAATAAACTGCACTTCGCTGTTCGTTAATTCTACCAAGGCTTTCATCATTGTTTGATTCAACGTGCGAGCGCCTAAACTACCACCTACTACCAGTATGGTTTTTTTCTTCGGGTCTAAGCCGAAAAAATCAGCCGCTTCGTTACGCAAACGACCGTCATCGAGTTTTAAATCTTGTCGAACGGGATTCCCTGTCATGATAATTTTTGCTTTCGGGAAGAAACGCTCCATACTGTCGTAAGCTACACAGATTTTCGAGGCTTTTTTTGCTAAAATTTTATTGGTAACGCCTGCGTATGAATTTTGTTCCTGCAATAAAGTCGGTATTTTTTTTCGTTGCGCCGCCCACAACACCGGACCGCTGGCATAACCGCCAACGCCAATCACTACATCGGGTTTAAATTCTTTTATGATTGCGATTGCTTTTCGCGCACTTTTCAAAAGTTTAAAAGGAAGTGCAAAGTTTTTCAACGTTAGTTTCCGTTGGATACCCACCACAGGCAAACCAATAATGCGATAACCGGCAGCCGGCACTTTTTCCATTTCCATACGACCTTCAGCTCCTACGAACAAAATATCGGCATCGGGGAAACATGTTTTCAGCGCATTGGCTATTGATACCGCAGGATAAATATGCCCACCTGTTCCACCTCCACTAATTATGACTTTTATATTTTTCATTATTCGTTCTCCATTTTTAATTTTTCACTTTTTATTCTTTCGTCTGTGGCTCTGCTGACGGAAAGCACGATGCCTAACGAGATACTGAATGCAAGCAACGAACTTCCGCCAAGGCTAACCAAAGGCAATGGCTGACCGGTAACAGGAAGTAATCCTACCGCGACGCACATATTCAGAATCGCTTGACAGACGATAGACAGCACCAATCCTAATACTGTCAGTATAGAAAAAAATCTGGTACACGAGCGGGAAATGATAATAGCCCGATACAATAATATAAGGTATAAAAGAATCAGCCCTCCCCCGCCGACCAATCCGTATTCTTCAACAATGATGGCGTAAATATAATCGGAATAAGCCTGCGAAAGGATATATCGTTGCGTACTGTTCCCCGGTCCTTTTCCGACAATACCACCGGTAGCTACTGCTATTTGCGCATAATCAGCTTGCGTATTGCGTTCTTTTACGGCATCTTCATCAGAAAAGAATTTTCTCAAACGTTCTACAGCTGTGTCGGAACGTGGAAATACTTTCGTAGTATATCCATCGGTAACATACAATCCTAAAATAACTACGGCAATAGCAGCCGATTTTAACAGATGCCTCGTATTCGTTCCGGAAATAAATAAAATGAGCGCTACGGTCATCAACAGCAACAATGCAGCAGATGTGCTACCTATTATGATCAATATAAATATAACCGCCGAAGGCAGTAAAATTTTCAACGCAAAATTCTTAAATGTGTGGAATTTTTCCTTTTCCATTGTCATTGCTAAATACAAAATTAATCCAATTTTGGCAAAATCGGCGGTAATAATACCAAACAATTCCCGTCGTGCACCATGCACCGATTTACCCCATAACAACGTAGCTATTAATAAAACCGCACTTAAAATTAAAGCAGGAAATGCTATACGCCGATACCATCCAATAGGCACGAGATGCATCAGATAAATGACAATGAAACTGCCTATAATCATTCCTATTTGTTTAAAAAAATAAGTAGTAAAATAGCCTCCTTTTAAAGTCAATGAAGCGCTCGACGAATAAATTGCCAACGTCGATACGATACATAATAACAGCACTACTGCCCATATCACTTTATCGCCTTTGATGTCTTTTATATTTTGAAGGATTCTGTTCATGTCATTTATATTTTTATTTCTTAAAGATTACGCACAGCTTCTTTAAATTGATGACCTCGGTCTTCATAATTCATAAATAAGTCGAAACTTGCACAAGCGGGTGAGAGCAGCACCGTATCGCCAGAATTTGCTAAGGTATAAGCTGTTTTAACAGCTTCTTCCGCTGATTTTACATCAATCATCACAGACACAAGATTGCCGAAAGCGCTGTGCAGTTTTTCATTGTCTATGCCCAGACAAATTACTGCTTTTACTTTTTCTTTTACTACATCAAACAATTCGCTGTAATCATTTCCTTTATCAGTACCTCCTGCAATCCACACCACTTTTGTTTTCATGCTTTCCAGCGCATACCATGCGGCGTTCACATTGGTAGCTTTGCTATCGTTGATATAAATCACATCACGCACTTTCAACACTACTTCGAGGCGATGTTCCACGCCTTTAAACGTCATCAGACTTTCGCGGATTACTTCGTTTTTTATTTTCAATACTTTTCCCGCCACTGCCGCAGCCATAGAATTATACACATTGTGCTTGCCTTGCAACGACAGTTCTTGCAATAACATTGAAAACTCACTATTGCGATAGCGCGTACATAATTTATCATCGTCAAGAAATGCGCCTTGCGTTATTTCTTCGGTTTGCGAAAACGGAAGTTGTTGGGCTTTCAACACGATTTTATTCAGATGCGCCATGGTAACTTCATCGTCGGAACAAAAAATAAAACAATCATCTTCCAACATATTTTGTGTAATACGGAACTTCGAATTGATATAGTTCTGTATATTGTGATCATAACGGTCTAAATGATCGGGTGTAATATTGAGCAACACCGCAATATCGGCTTTGAAATCATACATTCCGTCAAGCTGAAAACTACTAATTTCCAATACATAGTAATCAAAATCTTCGGTAGCGACCTGATAGGCAAAACTCTTACCGATGTTGCCGCCAAGCCCCACTTTCAATCCCGCATTTTTCAGCAGAAAATAAATAATAGAGGTAGTTGTAGTTTTACCATTACTACCGGTAATACATATTTTTTTCGCTTTGCTGTAGCGTCCTGCAAATTCAATTTCCGAAATTACCGGAGTGTGTTGTGTCTTTATTTTTACAATCAGCGGCGCAGTATCAGGAATACCGGGGCTTTTAATTATCTCATCGGCATTTAATATCATGCTTTCCGTATGCTGCCCTTCTTCAAAGTCAACCGCATATTGTCGTAATGTATTTCTATATTCGTCTTTCAATTTACCTGCGTCCGACAAAAATACATCAAAACCTTTCACTTTTGCCAACACCGCTGCGCCAACACCGCTTTCGCCACCTCCAAGAACTACTATTCTTTTCATATCTATCGTACTTTTAATGTTACTACTGTTACTACTGCCAATAAAGTCGCTACAATCAGAAAACGAACCACAATTTTCGCTTCGGGTAAAGCCTGTACCGGACGTTGAATGACGGCAGGCACTTCATCTTTTTTCTTTTGGAAATGATGATGCAACGGCGTCATCTTAAATATGCGACGACCTTCGCCATATTTGTGTTTTGTATATCTAAAGTATGCCACTTGCAGCACTACCGAAAGGCTTTCGACGAAGAAAATGCCGCACAATATAGGAATTAATAATTCTTTCCGCACCACTACGGCAAATACCGCAATGATAGCGCCAATGGTAAGACTACCGGTATCACCCATAAACACTTGCGCAGGATAAGCATTGTACCACAAAAAGCCTATCAATGCGCCAACAAATGCCGCTATAAATACCACCAATTCTCCACTTTGCGGAATGTACATTATGTTCAAATAATTAGAGTAAATCATATTCCCCGACAGATAAGCAAAAATGCCAAGCACCACTCCTATCACAATGGAGATGCTTGACAACATACCATCCATGCCGTCGGTCAGATTCGCGCCGTTCGACACTGCCACAATGATAAAAATAACCATAATAGCGTAAATAATCCACCCGATAAGCGTCGAAGTTTCGCCCGACACCGGCGACAACCATGCGTAGTCAAATTCATTTTCCTTTACAAAAGGAATCGTGGTTTGCGTACTTTTGCTATCCAACACGTATATTTTTTCCGTAGCGTCTATCACTTCTGTTTGCGCCGAGGGAACGCTACGTTCTACACGTTCACGAATAACTATATCATCACAGAAATACATAGTGGAAGCTACCATCAAACCAAGTCCTATCTGTCCGATAATCTTATACCGCCCATGCAATCCGGCTTTATTTTTACGGAATACTTTGATGTAATCATCCAGAAAACCGATACAACCAATCCATACCGTAGTAATAATCATCAGTTGTACATACACATTCGATAAATCGCATAATAACAACACAGGCACTAAAATAGACAACAGGATAATAATCCCGCCCATTGTAGGCGTTCCTTTTTTTGCAAGCTGTCCTTCAATACCAAGATTTCGAATTTCTTCGCCTATTTGTTTCCGCTGTAACAGACGGATAATATATTTCCCGAAAATCCAAGCTATCAACAGCGAAAACAACACCGCCAAAGCCATGCGAAATGACAAAAAACGCAACAAACCCGCTCCCGGGAAATCAATCTGATTATTCATTAAATATTCGAACAAGTGATATAGCATAGCATCTAAAATTATGAATGAATTATTAAAAGTTCTTTTATTATTTCTTTATCATCAAAATGAGTACACACGCCTTTTATTTCCTGATAGGCTTCGTGTCCTTTTCCCGCAATAAGTATAATATCGCCGGAGTGCGCCAAATGAACGGCTGCGTTAATCGCTTCTTTTCGATCAACAATGCGGATGGCTTTCGTTCGTTCGGAAACAGCAAGCCCTGCATACATATCATCAAGAATCGCATCGGGATTTTCATTGCGCGGATTATCCGACGTAAAAACCACCGTATCGCTGTGTGCTATGGCAATACGCGCCATCACCGGACGTTTGGCTTTATCGCGGTTGCCGCCGCAACCGACTACGGTAATCAAACGCTGCCGGTCATTTCGAATATCATTTATCGTGTCTATTACATTTTGCAAAGCATCGGGCGTGTGGGCATAATCTACAATCGCCGTAACATTATTTTTTCCGCGAACTACTTCAAATCGACCCGATACCGCATCCATATTGCTGAGCAAACGCAATGCTTCCACTTTATCTACGCCAAGCAATTGTGCAGCTGCATACACTGCCAACATATTGTAAGCATTAAACCGTCCGATAAAACGAGTCCACACTTCGGTATTACCTATAATCAAATGCAATCCGTCAAACGTATTTTCTACAACGCGGCAATTAAAATCAGCCAACGTTTGTAACGCATACGTATATACTTTTGATTTCGTGTTTTGCACCATGACGCGACCATTGCGGTCGTCAACGTTTATCAGAGAAAATGCCGTAGCGGGAAGTTCGTCAAAAAATAGCTTCTTTGCCTTAATATATTCGTCAAATGTCTTATGATAATCAAGATGGTCATGCGTGATGTTTGAAAACAATGCGCCGTCGAAATCCAATCCGGCAATGCGATGCTGCACTATTGCATGCGAACTTACTTCCATAAAACAATATGCACATCCGACGCTGACCATTTCAGCTATTAACTGCTGTATTTGCAACGCATCGGGCGTAGTGCGTTCTGCCGCCGATTCCGTACCGTCAATGCTATTCACCACGGTGGAGAGTAATCCTGTTTTATACCCCAACATACGAAACAAACGATAAAGCAAGGTAGCGGTTGTGGTTTTTCCATTTGTACCGGTAATGCCTACTAATTTTAATTTTCTTGAAGGATGTCCGTAAAAAGCAGAAGCTATGTATCCCATAGCACTATGACTGTCGGCAACTTGTACATAACATATTTTTTCATCGGGTTGTTCGGGAAGACGTTCACACACCACTGCCACCGCGCCTTTTGCTATAGCAGAAGAAATAAAAGTATGCCCATCGGAAAGTTCTCCTTTCAATGCAAAAAAGAGTTGTTCCGATGTAACATGCCGCGAATCAAATCCTAAAGATGCTATTTCGCATCCCGCATTACCCAACACGTGAATAGGTTTTATTTCTTTTATGAGTTTTGTCAGTTTCATATTCTATTCATCTCAATTCAAGTTCTATCATTTGCCCTCTTGTTATTATTGCTCCTTCGGGCAACGATTGTTTTACCACATGCCCCATGCCCGTATAAAGCACTCTCAGTCCTTTGTTCTCCAACAGGAATAACGCATCTTTCAATGACATTCCGACTACCGACGGAAGTTTTTTATCCGTTAGATTCAAAGGGGTATGATGTGCGTTATTTTCAATCACTTCGGCTATCATTTTATCGGAAGGTTCTCGCTCAAAATCTTCTTCCCATTCGGGATGCGACACATATATTTTATCGGCAATTTCCTTAAATACCGGAGCTGCCCATGTAGCGCCATACGCATTGCCAAGTATTTTGCCTGTATATAACACCACCACTCCACTATATTTCGGATTATCGGCAGGAAAAAAACCTGCAAAGGAAGCCTGATGTTTTCTATATCCATCTTTCACATACCCGCCGTTTTCGAAAGCTATACGCGCTGTTCCGGTTTTTCCGGCAATCCGGTAATCGTCGTTGCGGATATTTTTTGCCGTTCCATGTTCTACCACTCCTTCCAACGCTATCCGAACTTTTTCCAGCGTTTGTTGCGAACAAATAGATGTGGAAATCACTTCGGTCGGAAAACTTTTTTTCACTTCACCGCCCTGCCGAAGTTCTTTCACAAATTTCGGTTTCACCATACGACCGTCATTAGCTACGGCATTATAAAAAGCAAGTGTCTTAATAGGCGTAAGCAATACGCCGTAACCCATTGAAGACATGGGTAACGAAAGACCCGACCATAACTTCTTATCATCCACGTAAGGTATCTGTGGCGCACCTTCGCCGACAAGTTGCAATCCGATTTTTTCGTTCAGTTTCATATCGTAAAATTTGTCAATAAACCGACGTTCTTTTCCCAAATAATATTCTACCGCCATCTTCGCAAAACCCACATTCGACGACTTTTCAAATACTTGCTGCACGGTAAGTTCGCCATAACCACCATGTGTTACATCTGTAAAATTATGTTCCTTGTAACGCCACACTCCGTTTCCTGTATTCACTTTGGTATCTAATTCTACCATACCATCTTCAAGCAAAGTAATGAGCGTAGCTAATTTAAACGTTGACCCCGGCTCGGTGGATTGACCTATGGCATAATTAAACGCCTCTTCATAAGTGCCGTCAGCGTTACGTTTCATGTTGGCAATAGCACGTACGTCGCCTGTTGCCACTTCCATAATCACAACCGTACCGGCTTCAAACACATCCGACTTTGCTAACTGCATGCGTAAAGCGGTTTCAGCGGCATCTTGCATATCCACGTCAAGCGTCGTAACCACATCGTAACCGTTGTGCGGCAGAACGTCGTTTTCGCTGTTCACCGGCATCCAATCGCCTTTGCCGATACGTTCCATCATGCGATGCCCCGGCGTTCCTTTCAACTCATAATCAAAAGCGCCTTCAATGCCCACATATTTGTCGGATTCATTTCTAAATCCCAACGTACGGAAAGCCATTCTATCATAAACTCGTTCACGTATATTTTTCTGTTCAAACACCGCACCGCTTTTGTTGCTGTCATACGTTCTGTTCGTTTTATTCCAACCCCGATTCAGCAAAGGAAACTGATATACTTTTTCTAATGATTTATAATCAATTCGCCGATTTCCCAGCTTTACATAACGCCGTTTCTTTTCACGCCCCTCCCGTAATATTTTTTCATATTGGGCAGGGCTTTTATCTTTAAAAAAATCTGATAACGCCGCCGACAATTTTCTTGCTTCGGAATAAAAAGTCTTTGCGCTATCCATCACCATACAGTCTAAATATAACTGATATTGAGGCAACGAAGTAACCATCAACCGACCGTCGTGCGCAAAAATATCGCCGCGTTTGGCATTGACGCTTTCTTCCCTGAAACTTATTTCCGCACCTCTTTCTATAAGTGTTTTATCAAATTGCAAACGCACCGCCTTTACCATAATCAATACACCTGCAACTACTATCAAAAAGTAGATAACACCCACGCGCAGTAATATTTTTTTTAACTGTTCCATATCGTGTCAATCCTTTTTTATCCGTTTTGGCGGGTGTTGCGGCGCTTGAAGCGTCATACCGCGCCTGTTTAATTCTCTTTCTATAGCCGAACGTTTACTCATTCGCATAAATTCTGTGGAACGTGATGTGTATTCTACCGACACACTATTGAGTTCCTTTTGCAACGCACTCAAATTCCGCACCGACTGTTCCACAAAATAACGCTGTGAAATATACCATACGCCCAATACAAACAAAAGCAACACATACCAACGATTATTCATCAACAATCTGAATAATACGTTGCCCGACACTACGGTCTTCACTTGTTTCAGTCCGTCGTTCACTCTTTGCTTACTATTTTTACTTTCTTTTACCATTATCTTTTTTCTGCTACCCTCAATTTTGCACTGCGTGCACGGGTGTTTTGCTGTATTTCCTGTTCGCTCGGCACTACCGTTTTCTTTGTAATCACAGTAAACGGCGTATTTTCTTTTCCAAAAAAATCTTTTTCTGTTTTCCCTTCTTTATTTCCTGTGCGCATAAATTTCTTCACCAACCGGTCTTCCAACGAATGATAGGTGATAACCACCAACCGCCCGCCGGGTTTCAGTAATTTCAACGACTGTTCCAACAACTGTTCCAACGCTTTCATCTCGCCGTTCACCTCTATTCGCAACGCCTGAAAAACCTTTGCCAAATATTTATGCTCCATTATTTTCGGCGTACATGCGAGCAATGCTTGCTTCAATTCTTCGATGGTTTCTATCGGCGCTTGGTCGCGCGCTGCCGTCAGCAATCTTGCCGCCCGCGCTGCATTTTCCACTTCGCCGTACGTTTGCAAAATGTAGCACAATTGCGCTTCGGTATAACTATTCACCACCTGTGCCGCTGTCAGCGTAGCATTGCTGTCCATTCGCATATCAAGCGACGCATCAAAGCGGAACGAAAAACCGCGGACGGCAGTATCAAACTGATGTGACGACACCCCTAAATCGGCAAGTACTCCGTCAACTTCCGTAAAACCCTCATTCCGCACAAGTCCGCGCAAAAACCGAAAATTATTTTGAACAAACGTAATCCGTGTATCGTGTATGATATTCGCCGCCGCATCGCGGTCGCGATCAATAGCTATCAAACGCCCTTTTTTCAATCGGTTTAAAATCTCGCGCGAATGTCCGCCACCGCCAAAAGTAGCATCTATATATATTCCGTCCGGCTTCACGCGCAGCGCGTCAACACTTACATTCAGTAACACAGGTATGTGGTAAACAGTCATACTATTTTGTTTAAAATATTCACCGGTTATGCTGTTTTGTCATTATTCGTTCGTAGTCGGCAGCTACTTTTTCATCGTCTATTTCGCTATTCAGTTTCACCCATTCTTCTTTCGCCCACAAACTGATTTTATTCCCATTGCCGAAAAAACAAACTTCTTTGTCAATTCCTACCAATTCCAGCAGGTTCTTCGCAATCATAATACGCCCTGTTTTGGCGTCCACGTCCGTTTCATTGCGGTGACGATTGAACGCTATCCATGTGCGGTTGCCTTCGCGCGAGTGAATATTTATGCCTGCCAGCACTTCACCCGAAAACTTTTGCCACTCGTCTTGCGTATATAAATCAAGTGATTTTTCGAATATATTTTTATGGACAATCAACGAGCCTCCATTCGGCACACCCTTATTGCGAAAAGCCACAGGAAGTACCAGACGACCTTTGTCGTCCAATTTCCCATCGTATTTTCCACTAAAATCTGCCATAAAAATAAATATGTATCAAAAACTTCTGCAAATATAAAAACTATTCTTCCAATTTCATACACTTTCTTCCATTTTTTTACACTTTTTTCTAATAAATATTTATATTATATTGAAAATAAATGCATTAAAATATTAACAGCGCCTGTGCAAAAACCTGTTGAAAAACCTGTTGAAAACTCATTGAAAACACATGAATAGTTACAACTTTAGATAATTTTGTGTACAAGTAATGAAAATTATCACTATCTTTGTAAAAAGAAAACGTATGTACACTATTTATTATTATGCTGTGCTACTAATATTTGAACTTATAATGTTCACTACAGGAGCGGTGTTGTTGCTGCTCACATTTCCGTTTGACAAAAACAGGAAAATAATACATCTTCATTCTTTTGTATGGGGCATGTTGCATTTTTGGGTAAATCCATATTGGAAAATCCATTACAGCGGAATGAATAACATAAAGCGCGGCAAACCTTACATTATTATCTGCAATCACCAATCCATGCTCGATATATGTTTAATATACGAACTGCCCCTCTACTTTAAATGGGTGTCAAAAAAAGAAGCTGTGCGCATCCCTATGGTAGGACAAGCGTTATGGTTTCACCGTGATATTCTGATTAATCGGGGCGAAGGGACAAGCGTAAAACAAATGATTAAAAAAGCGCAAGCATTTTTAAAAGACAATATCAGCATCTCCATTTTTCCGGAAGGTACGCGCACAAAAGACGGCAAAATACACCATTTCAAGGAAGGTGCATTTTTGATAGCACGGCTCACCAAAACAGCAATACTTCCGATTGTAATTGACGGCACGTTTGACGTAATGCCGAAAAACAGCTATGCCGTCAAACGCAAGCAAACGTTTTATATGAAAATATTACCCGAAATTACAGCAGACGAAGTCGCAAAAACGCCGGTGAAAGACATGGCGGAAAAACTGTATAATATTATGCTTTCCGAGCATAAAAACATAGTGCCGCAAAAATACCCAATGGAGTAACTCTAATGCACCAAAGTAATAACATACAGCATATTGACATAACGCCTTCAATTTATACAAACCACTACCGTTTACGCATCAATTATGTGGATGGTTGCAAAAAGCTGTCGCTACCCGGATTATTTATTGTTTTACAGGAAATTGCAGGAGAACACGCTACGTCGCTTGGCTTCGGCTACGAACAGTTGCAACACGAAGGGCAATTCTGGGTATTGGCAAAGCTAAAAGCCGTATTGCACAACTATCCGCAATGGGACGACGAAATACGTATCGACACTTGGAGTAAAGAGCCTGAGCTGCTTACGGCATTTCGTGATTTTGAAGGATATGACCAAAAAGGGAAGCTCTTATTTTCAGCCACATCAGCATGGCATATTTTAAACATGAACACCAATCGTCCGCAGCGTGTAGATACACGGAAAGAGGCATTCCATATTCCCGCCGGAAAGTACGCCGTTAATGAAAAATTACAAAAAATACCCTTGCCTACAAAAATATCGGCTGAGGCATCTAAAAACGTATTGTGGAGCGATATTGATGTAAATATGCACGTAAATAACACACGGTATATTCAATGGGTAACCGATGCACTACCTTTAGATTTGCTGCTTCACCGTACAGCAGTTGAAATAGAAGCCAATTTCCTGCAACAGGCAAAATTGGGCGACCAATATTACATAGCGCACGAACAAACAGACGCCGACACTACACTCATGGCTGCGGTACGTACTTCAGACCATCGAGAATTGGTAGCGGCGCGTATTGTATGGCAATAAAGCCATTCACGATGATTACTTTAAAAAAAATTTGCAAAAAACGGGATTTTTTACTACTTTTGCATACGCTATAAAAATTTATTTATCGCATATTACTTATGGAAATATCCTTACAAAATTACTCGGAAAAAGATATACAAACTCTTGATTGGAACGAACATATCAGGTTACGACCGGGTATGTATGTGGGCAAGTTGGGCGACGGTTCGCAATCCGACGATGGCATTTATATTCTACTCAAAGAAGTGATGGATAATTCAATAGATGAATATACCATGGGATTTGGGAAAAAAATCGCCATTACGGTAAACGACCGCGAAATAACGGTACGTGATTATGGACGCGGCATTCCGCTGGGTAAAGTGATTGACGCAGTAAGCAAAATGAACACAGGCGCAAAATATGACAGCAAGGCATTTAAAAAATCGGTAGGGCTAAACGGCGTAGGGCTGAAAGCCGTAAACGCCTTGTCCTCATTTTTCGAAGTACAGTCGGTGCGCGAAGGCGAAAGTTGTTCCGCCACATTCGATAAAGGGATATTGCTGAATCAGCAACTTGCAAAAACAAAAGAACCTAACGGCACGCTGGTGCGCTTCGTTGCCGACGAAATATTATTCGGCAACTATAATTTCCGCATGGAGATGCTGGAACAAATGGTGCGCAACTACACGTACCTTAATGCAGGCTTATCCATCAAACTCAACGACGTAGAATACATATCGCAAAACGGATTGCTCGATTTGCTGAACGAAAACATCGGCGAAGAATCGCTATATCCTCCCATACACCTACAAGGAAATGATATTGAAGTGGTTATTACGCATGGACAGGAATATGGCGAAACAATATATTCGTTTGTGAATGGACAGCACACCACACAAGGCGGCACGCACTTATCGGCTTTTCGCGAAGCGGTAGCCAAAACAATCAAAGATTTTTACAAAAAAGATTTTGACCCTGCGGATATTCGCCATTCATTAGTGGCAGCCGTTAGCGTAAAAGTGGAAGAGCCGGTATTTGAATCGCAAACAAAAACAAAGTTAGGCTCGCGGGATATGGGACCAAACGGACCTTCGGTACGGAATTTTATCGGCGATTTTTTGAAGGAAAAGTTAGATAACTACCTACATAAACAGCCCGAAACAGCCGATATTTTATTAAAGAAAATTCTGGAATCGGAGAAAGAACGCAAAGCGATTTCGGGCATCCAGAAACTGGCGCGCGAACGGGCAAAGAAATCGAACCTGCACAATAAAAAGCTGCGCGACTGTCGCATACATTACAACGAAAAACACGAACAAGCGGAAAAAAGTACATTGTTTATTACCGAAGGCGATTCGGCAAGCGGTTCTATCACCAAAAGCCGCAATGTGGGTACGCAAGCGGTGTTCAGCCTTCGCGGAAAACCGCTGAACACATACGGGATGACAAAGAAAATAGTGTACGAAAACGAAGAATTTAACCTCCTGCAAGCGGCGCTTAATATAGAAGAAGACATTGACAACCTGCGCTACAACAAGGTTGTCATCGCTACCGACGCCGACGTGGACGGGATGCACATCCGGCTGTTGCTGATTACGTTTTTCCTGCAATTTTTCCCCGATATTATTCGGCAAGGGCATTTGTATATCCTGCAAACGCCGCTATTCCGCGTGCGCAACAAGAAAGAAACTTTCTATTGCTACACGCCCGAAGAGCGGGAAAAAGCCATCAAGAAACTCGGAAAACATCCCGAAATAACACGCTTCAAAGGGTTGGGCGAAATTTCGCCGGACGAGTTTGCCGGTTTCATCGGCGACACCATCCGCCTCGACCGTGTGCGCCTGAGCAAAGACGACAGCATTCACGACCTGCTGGAATTTTATATGGGCAAAAACACGCCCGACCGTCAAGGGTTTATTATTGAAAACCTGCGCGTAGAAGAGGCGTTGGAAGAAATGGTGGAGGAAATTAGCTAGTAAACAATGAATAGTGAATAATGAGTGAACTATTAAATATAAAGGAAGCGAGCGCATGGGCGACACAATATTTGGGAAAAAATGTTACGACTTCAAATATTGCTTATCTTATTAAAGATGGGAGAGTGCGTAAAATAGGAGAGAATGGCTCTACGCAAGTTATTTTTGATGACCTTTTACATTATTATGAGTCATATAACGGCTCGCGTGAAACCAATTTCAAAGAAAATACGTCTATAAAAACTGATATTCGGCTTGGCGACAGTAAAGATATTTTAACTAAAATTCCTGATAATTTTGTTGATTTAATTGTTACTTCTCCGCCTTATGCAGACAGGAGGAAAAATACTTACGGTGGAATTTTGCCGGACAAATATGTAGAATGGTTTTTGCCTATTTCTAAAGAACTTTTACGGGTTTTAAAACCTGATGGAACATTTATTTTGAATATTAAGGAAAAAGCCGAAAACGGCGAACGCAATACTTATGTTTTGGAATTAATTTTGGCTTTACGTAAACAAGGTTGGCTTTGGACAGAAGAATTTGTTTGGCATAAAAAAAACAGTTATCCGGGAAAGTGGCCAAATCGTTTTCGAGATTCATGGGAACGGCTTTTGCAATTTAATAAAACAAAAAAATTCAATATGTATCAGGACGCTGTAAGAGTTCCAATCGGCAATTGGGCAAATGGACGGCTAAAAAATTTGAGTAAAACAGATAAAATTCGAGATAACGCACGAAACGGCAGTGGTTTTGGTAAAAATATTTCAAATTGGTTAGGCAAAGATACTGTTTACCCCGATAATGTTTTATATTTATCAACCGAATGTAGTAACAAAAATCACAGTGCCGCTTTTCCCGATGCTTTGCCTGAATGGTTTATTAAACTTTTTACACAAGAAAACGACATTGTTTTAGACCCGTTTGCCGGTTCGGGAACAACGTTACGAGTAGCAAAAAGAATGGCACGAAATTCAATCGGAATTGAAATCATGCCTAAATATGTAGAATTGGTAAAATCTCAAATTGCACAAGAACCATTAAATCTATTTTGAACATGAATAAATTAAATATATCTGATGTAACAAAATATGTTGAGGAAAATATAGGTGTTTTCCACGAAAAACGCATAAAAAGTTTGGATACACTGAAATTGTCAGGTATCCTAAAAAGAAAAAATCCTTATTTGTTTAAGGCAAAATTTACTGAGACTTCCGAGCAAATTATTCGTGGAATAGTTGATGCGCATATTTCTTCAAACGAAGAAACTATTTTTGGCGATTGGCTCGAAGGTTTGGCGATTTTTGTAAATGAAAAAGTTTTCGGCGGTTGGAAATCGGGAATAACAGGCATTGACCTTGAATTTGATAAAGATGGTATAAGGTATATCGTAACAATAAAATCAAGTAAAAATTGGGGAAACAGCAGTCAAATTGTAAAACTGATTTCAGATTTTAAAACAGCCAAAAAAACTTTGCGTACAAGTAATTCACAACTTCAAATCGTTGCCGTAAATGGTTGCTGTTATAGTATTGACAATAATCCTGACAAAGGTGATTACTTCAAATATTGCGGACAGGAATTTTGGACTTTTATTTCTGGCGATGAAAATTTATATCTCGCAATAATAGAGCCTTTGGGACATAAAGCGCACGAACGAAATGATGATTTTCAGAAGTCTTATAATCAAATGATTAATAAATTCACAAAAGAATTTGCAAATGATTTTTGTACAGATAAGGGTGTGATTGATTGGAAGAAATTAGTAAAATTTAATTCGGGAAAGAAAAAATGAAAGAAAATAACATAGTTTACGCTATTACCGAAGAAGACGTTCAACACGAAGCCATTGAGCAAATTGGCAGAAAATTGAATGAAGAAGAAATGCTTTTGTTTACAAAAAGGCTACATTACGGCATTGGGGAAAATATGCTTTTCATTTGGTCGGCTGTTTTTGAGGAATTTAAAAAATAATATCTGGAATATAAAGACAACAGGGACAAAGAGGGACATTAATGTTGAACAACTATAATGTCTTAAAAGTCCCAAAAAGTCCCAAAAAAGAAAATAAGATGACAGAAAAAAACGATAATAATACACAAGGTTTTATTCCAAAGCACGGTGGCTACAGAAACTTAATTGGATTCCAAAAATCTGAAATTATCTATGATGGCACTGTGTATTTTGTAAAACGCTTTTACAGAAAACCAGACCGTACTATCGACCAAATGGTGCAGGCTGCTCGCAGTGGCAAA
>JAITPN010000102.1 GCA_031289415.1 Prevotellaceae bacterium
TATGTAGGTGGGGTAACATGTGATTCTATACACATGCGAATCCTTTGGATTCTGTTTTCGTATTCTGATTTTAGGCGTTACAAAAAGTATTCGCTTATTTTTTTACCGGACAACAATGAAAGCTAATCAACCAATTTGAATCCTCTACCATAAATATTTACAATTCGTATATTCTCGTCTTCGCTCAAATGTTTTCGTATTTTTGTCATATATATATCCATGCTGCGGGCATTGAAAATACTGTCGTTATCCCACACCTGCATCAGCACGGCATTGCGGTCGAGTACCTGATTGCGGTTCATGCACAGCATCTGGAGTATTTCAGCTTCTTTCGGCATCAGCGATATTTCTTTATCTCCGATTTTTAACCGTCTGTTGAAATAGTCAAACGTATATTTCCCTATTTTGAAACTGTCGTGGCTATTATTTTCCTGTACGACGCGTATGCGGCGCAACAAGGCGTCCATCCTCGCTATCAGTTCATCAATGCTGAACGGTTTTGTCAGGTAATCGTCAGCGCCGAAAGCGAATCCGCGAATGACGTCCTGCCTCATGGCTTTTGCCGTAAGAAAAATGATAGGAATCGTGTGATCCATAGTACGGATACTTTGCGCCACGGCAAACCCATCTTTCTTAGGCATCATCACATCTAAAATACAGAGGTCGTACTTTTTTTTGTAAAAGCCTTTCAATGCCAACTCTCCGTCGGCATACAAATCGGTATCATAACCGCGCATGTTCAGGTATTCGCACAGCAACGTCCCCATGCTTTCTTCATCTTCAGCCAATAAAATACGTATCTTTTCTTTCATCTTATTTTATATATTTTTCTTTCTTACAATTGGGAGAATTACTTTAAATGTACTTCCTTCCCCCGGTTCGCTCTTTACTTTCACCGTTCCGCGGTGCATTTCCACAATCTTCTTCGCATAGCTCAGCCCCAAGCCGAATCCTTTCACCGTATGTATATTACCGGTAGGAACACGGTAGAATTTGTCAAATATTTTCTGCACATTTTCACGACTAATACCGCATCCGTTATCTATGACCGAAATGTGCACCTCGTTGCCGACGTTTTCCGCCTTTACTTTGATGTATGGATGTTCGCCGCACTGATATTTTATAGCGTTATCCATTAAATTTGTAAATACATTGACAAGCTGCGTTTCGTCTGCCCATACCACAACGTTTTTCAATATGTCAAAATCTGTTTCCAATACTATTTTTTTACGTTCAATTTGTAAACTAAAATACTGAACCACAGTATTCAGCAACGCCCACAAATCCGTTTCTTCCAACTTTAACCGTATATTTCCACGTTCAAAGATAGCAATTTGTAAGATTTTTTCCACTAAAAATTGTAATCTTTTGCTTTCGGTATATATCGTATGCGTTAAATTCGGCATGTTTTGCATCTTGCCGGCAACGTTTGGGTCGCTCATCATTTGCGCAGCAAGCGAGATGGTCGTAATCGGCGTTTTCAGTTCATGCGTAATGTTATTTACAAAGTCATTTTTTATTTCCGACAAGCGTTTTTGGCGGAAAATAATCAATAAATTCGCCGTAAATGTGATGGTAATGATAAGGGACAAAATAATAGACGCCATAATGAGCCGTCGCGTTTTTTTGAGAATGAAACTCGCCTGATACGGAACATATACGTTTAAAAAATGCCGCACGGCATATTCGGGGTCTTTCGGGAAAAACATAATGGCATACGTATATTCAGCGTCTATGTCCTGAAAGCCGTCGGAGTGCAACACAATTTCGCCCAATTGGTTGGTTACGCCGAATTCATACGGCAGATTAATGTCCGCTTTTTGAAATTCCTTATCCAATACTTCGTGCAATGTAGACATCGACAAACGCTCCGCTATCGGCAAGTTGGCATGCAGGATACGCGAACGGATGCCTTTCACAAAAGCTTCGTGCGCAAGGCTTGTCTTTGCTTGCCAGTCATCCGCATGTTGATTTTGTTTGGTGAGCGCATCGTACAGCTCGTCGGCGTAATGTCCCGAAGCGCTGCTATCAGCTTGTCCATCATAAAATTGAACGGTTTTTCGAATAAATTCATCCACTTCCTCTTCTTCAATGTCGGTAACCACATTGGTGAGTATCGTGTTTATTTTTTGCACAAAACCGTCCTCCTCGGCATGCCTTACAGACTCAATCCATGTAAACTGAATATAAAGCAACGACAAGGTACACACCGCTATTACACCGGCTATCGTCCATATCAAGTGTTTACTCACCGTTCAAAATAACTTTCAACAAAGCTATTAAAAATTAGTAAATAAACCTATTTTTTGTGTTTAAATTTTCTTTAAAAGAATCGAAGAATTGTGTCCGCCGAATCCGAAAGTATTGCTCAACGCTACGTTCACCGTGCGTTTTTGCGCTTTGTTAAGGGTAAGATTTAATTTATAATCAATCTCCGGATCTTCTTGTTCAAAGTTGATGGTAGGCGGAATCACCGAGCGTTGCATGGCAAAAATACAGGCTATGGTTTCTACCGCTCCGGCTGCACCCAGCAAATGACCGGTCATTGACTTGGTAGAACTGATGTTGAGCTTGTAGGCATGTTCGCCAAACACGACTTTAATGGCTTTGAGTTCGGCAATGTCGCCCAATGGGGTTGACGTACCGTGCACATTTATATAATCAACATCTTCCGGCTGTAATCCGGCTTCGTCGAGCGCCTGCCGCATTACGCTTATAGCGCCTACTCCCTCAGGGTGCGGGGCTGTAATATGGTATGCGTCAGCCGATAGACCTGATCCTACTACTTCGGCGTAAATTTTTGCACCGCGGGCTACGGCATGTTCATATTCTTCAAATACAAGGCTTGCGCCTCCTTCGCCCATTACAAAGCCGTCGCGCGTTACGTCGAACGGACGCGAGGCAGTGGACGCCTGCTCGTTATTGGTCGAAAGCGCCTGCGCGGCATTAAATCCGCCGATGCTCGGCTCGCAAATACCGGCTTCAGAGCCTCCGGTAACAATCATGTTTGCCTTTCCTAAACGAATAAGATTAAACGCATCGCACATGGCATTGGTTGATGATGCACAAGCCGACACGGTGGTATAGTTAGGTCCTCTGAAACCATATTTCATCGAAATATGTCCGGCGGCAATATCTGCAATCATTTTAGGTACTAAAAAAGGGCTAAATCGAGGGATTAAACCTCCCTCGACATAGCTCTTTACTTCTTGCGAGAGGGTAGTAATACCCCCAATACCCGAACCCCAAATCACACCGATACGGTCAAGGTTTTCCTTTTCCGTATCAATATGGCTGTCAGCCACAGCTTGGTCGGCAGCTATCACGGCAAATTGCGCATAACGGTCAAGTTTACGTGCTTCTTTGCGGTCAATGCCATACTGGGTCGGGTCGAAATCTTTCACTTCACAAGCAAACTTCGTCTTGAAATGCGTTACGTCAAAAAGGGTAATAGGAACTGCACCGCTTACGCCTTTTTCCAAATTGTTGAAGTATTCTTCAACTGAATTACCAAGCGGGTTAATGGTTCCTAAACCAGTAATTACTACACGTTTTAATTGCATAACAGTCTAAAATTAACTTAATTTGCCGAAGAAAAAATTACTTCGCGTGTTGTTCGATGTAAGAAACTGCATCCCCAACCGTGCTGATTTTTTCAGCATCACCGTCGGGAATTGAAATACCGAATTCTTTTTCAAATTCCATAATCAACTCTACAGTGTCCAACGAATCTGCACCAAGGTCGTTTGTGAAACTGGCTGTCGGGGTGATTTCTTTTTCGTCCACACCCAATTTGTCCACGATAATGGCTTTTACTTTCGAAGCTACGTCTGTCATAATAAAATTGTTTAAGTTAATAATTAAAATAAAATTGTTTTATTTTTCCAAAATCGGCTGCAAAGGTAAATACTTTTATTTCAAAATCGAAATTTTTTTTGCATAATTCTTTTTTTTTTCTTAACTTCGCTTTGTTAAAAAGACATATATGGCGCTTACTTACAAAAGAATACTGTTAAAACTCAGTGGCGAAAGCCTGACGGGAGATAGCGAATCGGGCATAAATCCGGTGATTCTATCGCAATATGCTCAAAATATTAAAGATGCAGCCGCCGAAGGTACGCAAATAGGCGTGGTTATTGGCGGAGGCAACATTTTTCGCGGGTTAAATGGTGTAGATAAAGGCTTTGACCGTGTGAAGGGCGACCAGATGGGGATGTTGGCTACGGTCATCAATAGTCTGGCTATACAGAGCGCCTTGTTGACTATTAACGTAAAAGCCGTGATACTCACCTCTGTAACCATAGAATCCATAGGCGAACGTTTCTCAAAGGATTTGGCGCTGAGCTATCTTAACCACAACACAGTGTGCATTATTGCAGGCGGCACGGGCAATCCGTTTTTCACGACCGACAGCGCCGCCGCATTACGCGCTGCCGAAATAGAAGCCGACGTACTATTAAAAGGTACGCGCGTAGACGGCATTTATACCGCCGACCCCGAAAAAGACCCGAAAGCCGTGAAATACACACAGCTGACATTCGACGAAGCCTATGGGAAAAATCTGAAAATCATGGATCTCACGGCTTTTACACTCTGTAAGGAAAATCATATTCCTATTATAGTATTCGACATGAACCATACCGGAAACCTGCTACGCATAGTGCAGGGCGAGCCACTCGGCACGGTCGTCGGCAATGCGGTTGCTCATCCGGGAATATAAAGCCTCAATTAATTTGTTAACTATTAAAATAAGATAAAATTATGGACATCTCACAAGCAAAAGAAGCATTGAATGTAGCGAAAGGCAAAATGCAAAAAGCCCTTGAACATTTGGAAGCGGCAATGATTACCATCCGTGCCGGAAAAGCCAACCCTTCTATTTTCAACAATGTAGTGATTGATTATTACGGCGCACCCACTCCCCTGCCGCAAGTGTCGAGCATCACGTCGCCCGACGCGAAAACAATTCTCATACAACCGTGGGACAAAAAAATGATTGCCCCGATTGAAAAAGCCATTATGGCGGCAAATCTCGGATTTACGCCGCAAAACAACGGAGAGCATGTGCGCATAAACATACCTCCGCTCACCGAAGAACGGCGCAAAGAATTAGTGAAACAAGTAAAAGGCGAAGGCGAAACCGCGCGCATCAGTATCCGCAATGCCCGCCGCGAAGGGGTGGAACTCATCAAAAAATACCAAAAAGACGGCTTGCCCGAAGACGTAGCCAAAGACAACGAAAACGAACTGCAAAAACTCACCGACACGTTCAACAAGAAAACCGACGAAATCATCGAAAAGAAAGAAAAAGAAATCATGACGGTCTGAGCCGGACGCTACCGCAACGTCACGGCGCAAGGCAATTTATACGTTTTTACGTTGCCGTTTAAATTATAGGCTTTAATGAACACGATGAACAGCCCCGACAATGCCCGCTGGCTGTTGTCGCGCGTACCGTCCCACGTCAATGCGCCCGACGCGCCGAGCAGGACGTTCCGCCCCAACTCGCGCACCACGCGCCCCTGCACGTCATAAATAGTAATCGAAACTTCGTATTGGGCGTCGGGCAAATTATAATCAATAAACAGCACATCCTGATAGCCGTCGCCGTCGGGCGAAAACGTGCGGTAGCGCAACGAAAAGTCGCCGTGCGCACTGCTTTCGCTATCGTTAAACTGCGAATTACGCGCCGTAGGCGTAGCCCACCCCGCATCCTGCGCCGCCGACTGCCAATTGGCACGCTCGGCGGCAGGCGTCGCCGGATTCACGCGCTCCAGCGAAATGCCTTCGGGGTTGACGATAAACCCGCTGTGCATTTTCTCGGAATACAACAATTCGTCCACGACGTCATCCGTTTCATTAAGCAATACGATGCAGCCTTCGGCGTCGGAGTAGGCAGGCAGCGACTTCAGCGCAACCACGCGGTCGGGAAACGGCACGCTGTAGAAATCCTGCACAACCTCCAATCCGGTGGAGAACACCACGTAGTCGCGCGGATTCAGGTAAAGCGGCGCGTCGTGTCCGACGCTGCCGGCTACGCCGCCCTGCTTGTCGCGCGTAGCCAGCCGGAACTGGCGGACGTCGAAAATTTTATCGGAACGGTTATATATTTCCACAAAATCAGCGCCATTCGAGAACGGATTAAACAGCGCTTCGTTAATCACCACCTCGTCTTTCGCCGGCGTAAACAATTTTCCAAACACATAAGCCTGCCCGTCGGGCGGATTGCCTGCCAAATCGGAAAAGGGAGGCTGCAGCCTCAGTTCGTACAACGTGCCGGTCGCAAAACTTTTCGCAAAGCGCAACGTTACCTGCAAAAAATCGGACTCATCGACCGTTACTTCCGCCGGAATCCCGATGCCGTTGTTTACCCAATACGCCGCCGGCGCCGCCGCCTTTTCCAACGAAATAAATTCATTAAAAACAAGCTGCAGGCGGCTCTCGTCAAGCAGCTGCCACGAGACGACGAACGGCATGTCCACGTCGGCATTGTCGGCACGCACCGAGTTTTCGCCGCCGGGCGTCCCCCCCGCGCCCGCCGTGCTCGCCGCCCAGTTCTGCGCCGTTTCCGACAGGTTGTTCACGTCCTTCTTTTCCAACGCCCATCCGCCGCCGCGCTTCGCGTCGTCCGCCATCCACGCATCGGAGTAAGTAGTGCGCGCGATGATTGTCCCCGCATTATTTTTCAACGTCAGGGTTTTGCCCGACTTCGTAAGGCTCGACATATTGGTGGCAGCCGCCGCCGCGCCGTACGCCGACATGGTTTCGACCATCGACGCGGTACACAATATAAGGTACGCGCTGTCGGGCACGACGGCGGCGGCAATGTTGCCCACCGTATTGTTGAACTCTATTTTCCAGCCGTCGAGCCGCAACGCCCTGCCCGCGCGGTTATACAGCTCGATGTAGGGCACTTCGGGCAACCCTGCCGACGGCTCGGCTTTCGCCATAATTTCATTGATTACCACATCGCCAAACGCGGCAGGCGCAGGCGGCGCAACGGGCGTAAAGCCAAGCGATACGTCGTCGACCCACAACTGCCGGTCGGCAGCCGCCGTGTAGGCGTACATGACGCCCATGTAGCGCGCGTCGGAATACGCCGAATGAAGCACCGGCTGCGCCACGCTTTCCAACCGGTCGAAATCGCCGTCTACCGCCACGCCTACCGTCCATTCGCCCTCATTGCTGCGCGTAACCTCCACCGCCGCCGCGCCGCTGGTCGTCACGTCTTTTTCCCAATTAATACGCGTCCGTTTTATATTTGAAAACGTATTGTTCCGCACGGCATACAGGCTCAACGTATCGTCGTTGCTACTGCTGCCTTGATTTACGCCGATGACGTAGCCCTGCCAGCTGCCGCCCGACTTCCATTCGTCGGCAATGGTATCGGCAAACAGCACGACGCCCCATTTATTGGAATTGCTCGGATTGTAATTATGCCTCAACACGAACCGCCACGCGGTAATGCCGCCATTCACCTGCACGTTGCCCAGCGGGCGATAGACGATGTCGGTGGCAGCCGCCGTGTTGTCGAACACGTGTTTGAGCGACGAATCGCCCGCCAAAGCGCCTGCATCGGTTGCCGCCCAACGGTTGGCGGGCAATTGCAGCCATTCGCCGGACATGCCCGCCTCAAAGTTGTCGGAAAATTGCGCAGCCGCCGCACAGGGCAGCCACCACAGGAAAAGAAAAGCCGCAAATGTTTTCATCATACGATATATTGGTGCAACAAAAATAAGGTTTTTTTTGGAAATGACAATATCCCCATTTTTTTTAGGACGATTGCTGATGATTTTTGGGCGTTCCCCCGTGGCGTGGGGGAGCTCCCCCATGACGCGGGGGGATTCCCCCATGACGCGGGGGAGTTCCCCTATGACGCAGGGGGATTCCCCCATGACGCGGGGGGGATTCCCCCATGGCGCGGGGGAGTTCCCCCATGACGCGGGGGAGTTCCCCCATGACGCGGGGGGATTCCCCCATGACGCGGGGGAGTTCCCCCATGACGCGGGGGAGCTCCCCCATGGCGCGGGGGGATTCCCCAACGGTCTTAAAGAGGATGCGCGTGCGTGCGCCTCACGCGTCAGCGGCTGTCAGGGTGTCGAAATCGGCGATTTGTTGCGCCAGTTTCTTTTGAAAGTCTTCGTACGCCGCCGTGTCGGGGTGCAGGGGACGGTGGTTTTGCGCCTTGCTGATTTTTTCGGCTTCGCGGATGATTTTTTTTGTTTTATCGGAAAATGCAGTGTGCGCAAAACGTTCCCAGATGTACGACACCGCTTGCGCCGAGGGGTGGTGCATGTCGTCGGCATAAAAACGGTAGTCGCGCAGTTCGTCCATCATAATTTCATACGCCGGAAAGTAGGCGACGTTCGCGGCGGTTTGTTGTACTTGTTCTACAGCGAGCAGCAGCGCGGCTTTGCTGAGCTGGTTGGCGTGCGCGCCGTCTTTCCAGTGGCGGATGGGGCTTACGGTGATAATCCAGCGTTTGCCCGGTTGCGCCGTGGCTGCCGACAGGGCGTCCACGACGTCGTCCGCCGTAAGCCGGAGGCGCTCGAAGCGTGCGGCGGGGAGTTTATGGCAGTTGTTGACCACCTGCGCGGTGTCTTTGTCGCGGTAAACCCATGCCGTACCAAGGCTGAGTATCACAAAGTCGGCGGCGGCAAAGGCTTGCGCTCCTTGCCGCAGGGCTTCGTTGGCGCGTTGCAAGAAGACGTGCTTGTCGGGGTGCGCAAAGCGGCTGTGGTGGAAAAAGGTGGTGTATACTTCGCCGCTTTTTATTACGTCGGCGTCGGTAAACGGCTCGCCGCACTGCAAGCGCTGCAGGCTGTTTGCAATCGACAGCGGGTTATAGACCGTGCCGAACGGGTTCACCGTAGTGTGGAAACGACGCTGCAAGAGGGCTTGTCCTATATGGTCGGCAAAGCACGAACCGATGAGCAGTAGCCGGTTGCGGTACGTGATTTGTTGCGGGAAGCCGGGTATTTCAACGTGCGTTGTCCACCGGTTCACTTATTCTCCTGAAGGATTTAAGGGATGAAATTGCCACCATCCGGCATATACGCCTACGTAGAGGTTGGTAGAGCCCGGATAGGATTTGATGCAGCCGCCTATCATGTCGCCATACCATTCCATGCCCGAATCTTTTCCGGCAAGTTCGGGGTTTGCGCCTGTGTATTTGGCTTCACCGTTGTTGTGAAGTGTAGGCATGTTATATCCTATGCTGGGAAACCACCATTCGAGTTGGTGCAGCCATTCGTGGACAAAAAGACCGTTGTTGTACGTGTCTGCCTGTTCCGAATTACTGTATCCCCAACGATAGTCGTCTCCTTCTTCCAGCTTGAAAGGGACGATGGAATACCGCTCGTTAGGGTATGTAATCCCGCGCCAGTCGGTAGTCATGCCCGAATAGTCAGCCGACAGGATTTGGCTGTCGTAATTCTGTCGGAAGTCGAATAATTTCGCATCCCTAGGACCAAATATACCATTACCAATGACGTCTATTGCCCTTATGGTGTCTTGCCATACGTCAAACGTTATATCTATATCTACTCTGTTTCCACGGGCTTCTACAAATTCTTCGAACAAAGCGGCTTTCGCTTTTACGATATTGATTTCTTTTTCTGTCATAAAGTTTTGGAAATGATACGTAGTGTCTTTCCCTTTTTTAGTTAAGGTAACATACGCATCCAACGCCGGACAAATTCTCCACAATACTTTCCACGTGGTTTTTTCTGCAGGAATCGGTCCTCCCGGAGTCTGTATTATGACACGTCTTGCCACAGTATCGGAGGTCAGCGTAACCATGGCGGAGCGTTGCTTCAACTGCGGATTGGCTGCTACGTGTATAGTTATTTCACCATTGCCGTTTCCCGATGGTGGTGAGGAAATTATGGTAAGCCAGTCGGCATTACTTTGAGCGGTCCAATCATTCGGGCCATTACTTTCTATCTGTAATACAATAGTAGTATCCGATCCTCCAAGTATAATGGGTCGGTCGGTTACTACACCTAAAACAGATGCAGCGGTTTTTTGCGCAATGTATACGATACGTGTGGCATCGCCTGCCGTAAAGACAAGGTCGGTAGCACGCGCATCGTCAAGCGAGAGATTTTCAGCAATAGTAATGATTACCGTATCGCCTTCACCTTCACCGAAGCCGTCACCGGAGGTACGACTTAATGTGCACCAGTCTTTTCCGCCGGATACCGACCAATGCGGATTGCCATCTATAAAAACCACCAATGATACCGTACCGCCTTTGCCGGATATATTCACCGTATCAAGCGACAGGTGCAGTTCCGCGTGTCCCAAAAATGGGTCATCATTTTTACAGGCTGCTACGCCTACCAGACTTGCTATGGCAAGCCACATACATACTTTTTTCATATACTATATACTTTTAAAATTTAACTTACTACATAAAATCCAAGCCATGCCGTTCGACTACTGTTGTTATCGAAGCAAACTAGATACTTATTTTACTCGTTTTCGTACCATCTTTGTGTATATCCTTGTTTTAAGGGATTAAACTGCCACCATCCGGCATATACACCTTGATTGACATTGTTGGCATTCGGATACATTTCAATGGTTCCACCTACAAAATCAGCATACCATTTTGCCAATCCTGCTTCACCATTTAAACCTGTATTATTATAATTATATTGAGCACCTCCGTTATCATGCAACGTGGGCATAGCATATTTGCCATCTACGATACTCGGAAAATACCATTCCACTTGGTGACACCATTCGTGTACATAAAGATTTCTTTGATATTGTTTTGTTTCTGCGGTATTGGCTTCATAGCTCCAGCCGGAATTGGTAGTATGCATAAATGGAATAATAGAGTACATACAGTTCGGATATGTAACGGCACGCCATCCGTTAGTAGATATTCCTGTATAATCTGCCGTAAAAATCTGCGAATCGAATGTTTCCGGTTGAATACGTGTTCTTTCGGCAACAGACATCTTCGGTCCTTCGCCGCCATGTAGTGAGGTTACCGTATCTCGCAATACTTCAATTGTTATTTCTATATCCAATGCGCCATGTGTGTGTTCTTCTAT
>JAITPN010000050.1 GCA_031289415.1 Prevotellaceae bacterium
AAAAAATCATACGGTATATCATAATGTTCATTTGGAACTATTGGTAATAATTCTTTTGGCACTAATTTACTTTTTACCTCTACTTCAATTCCTTTGCGCCACGCTAATTTGGCATAACCCAAAGCAGGAAGAGAAATAAATTTATTGAGAATAACACTATCATTACGCTGTTTATGAATTTTCGGGCTTGTTAGTTTTTCCAATATTTCTTCCATCTTCTTTTTGTCGCTTGCAAGTAAGGCTTTGTAAAATTCATAATCATCAATTAATCCTAATTCTCTTTTAGGTAGTTTTTTTAAGGTTTTTGTTTCGATAATATTTAAGTTTCGTTCAACACCCGCATTATCATTTGCCATGAAAAATTGAACGGTATTACACCAAATAGGTATATCTCCACTTTCAACCATTTCGTCCATACTTAACTCGGCATTTACACCTCTTTGGTAACGTAGCATCGCGTAGCGTTGTATTAACGGCTCGTTGTCGCTTAATATTGCATAGCTGATGTGGTGTAAACCGTAGTCGAAAAAACGATTATTGAATTCGATAACTCGAAATTCATCGACTAAAGCACAAATTGAAAAGTTCTGCTTTACTAAACTAAATTCACTTTTGGACATATTATAAATTCCCAATTGAAGGTGATAAGTATGGAAATTGCCTGAATAATGATATACCCCATTGTCTGTTGTATATATTCTTTCTAACCAAATCTTTTGATTATTTTTTTGATTTTCAATTAGCTCTTTGAGTGTCAACATATTTAATAATTTCCAAGTTTTAAAAAGTTAATTTCGCTTTGTGTTTTATCTACAGCAGCAACATATTTTTTGACTGTACCTTGTGGACTATTGATGATAGCATTTGCTAATTGTGTTTTATCTCCACCTAAATTTATTAACTTTTCTTCCGCAACATATTTTATCCAATCATCGCTCATTTGAGCTGGCAATGGTGTATTGCCACTTGGCTGATTCAACGAAACACCGCTATGCTCAATAATCTCATCTGCCACGCCATTGGTATATTTGAACTGTTTGCTTTCTACAATAATAATTTCCGTTGGATTTTCAATACTGCCTTTTATATACAGTCCATCATAGCCATTGTTGCTGCCGTATTTGCCGTCAAGTTTGGCATAGCCGTTTTGTGTCATAATGTCATCTACTATACTTTCTGTTTTTGTTCCCAAATTATCGCCATTGGCTATAATATCATCTATTTTATTTTTAAGAGCGCCTTCTATCGGTTTCAGTTTATAACCATGTTCCGTAAATTGCGTTTTTTTGAGATTGGTGAGGTTTTTTCCTGATGGAATTTGCGCAGTTAGATTTTTAAATATAGATAAATCAAAAACTGCTGTTCCTCCTTTAGCAACACCTACAACTTCTTCAATAAGTGCCTTACTCGACGAATTCTTGAGCGCATCATCCACATTTTCATTCAACGCTCTTTCAAACTCGTTAAAATCAGCCTGAGAATTGATGACTTTTTTGGTGTATTTTTGTGCAAGCCCGTCAATAGCGCTGGTGCTAATAGAGCCTGCGAAATATAACAATACAAAGGTATTCCATTTTTGCAACTGTTCATCGGTAAGCACATCGCTATTTTGTATATAAATATCGGAGAAGCCTACGCCCAAATCCCCTAATGCTTTTATTGCTATAAATGTCGCCCGTGCAGTTTGTCCGGCACGATAGAAACGCACGGCTGCCGTGATTTCACCAACTCCCAATGCAGTAAGCCCTACTTCTGCCGTGATTTGTACTGTTTTCCAGCGAGCAGCTTTGGTATCTTTCCAGAACAATTGATAAGCCCATATCATCGGCAATATTTGTATATCTCCTTTTTTAAATGTCAAACTTTTACCAAACTTTACCTCTTTTGCAAATTCTACAGCAACAGGCGCATAAGGATGACCTGTAACAGTATATTTGTTGTCGCCAAACCAACGTTTTACTTCTAATTGTACATTGCCGTCATCCAGTATATTCTCTGAATTAAACTGCAAATAATCAGGGCTGAATTTCAAATAATTGGGATTTTTTTCCGGATCGCCTATTTTAAAACCATCATACTTGTAGTTTTTTAGCACCATATTCAGCAGAGCGTTCATAAATCCTTCGTATTGTACACCATACAAATCCTCTACAAAATGTTTCAGGTATTTTTTATCGGCAATATAGTCTATCAATGCTTTCGCGTCCGGATCTGTTCCGCTGCTTATTTCGTTGCTTGTTTTAAATATTGTAGCCAATATAGCGCCGGCATCAATGTTATCGCCTATATTCTGCAATGTAGAGTAACTGCAAGCATGTAGTAAGTCTATCAGTTGTTTCTTTCGTTCCAACGTTAAGGTCTTAAACGGAGCAATAATAATAGACACATATTTAGGGTCAGCCGGAAATACAAGTATATTATTAGAACCTTTTGTTATTTGGAAATTATTTGTGATATGACTTACTAATTCATCACAACTTGCAAATTCGCTTTTATTTAATGCCGCTAAAGCAGCTTGGTATTTTTTGAATTGTTCTAATGTATTTTTTAAATTTTCTCGCGTATAATCAGCCGGTTTATTTGTATTATTCCAAAACATAGCTCCATTGTGTTTTTGCTTATCAACAAAACTGTTGTAAATATCTGCATCAAAATCTTGTGATACGGTAGCTATTTCTAATAAAACATCATGGTCTGCCTCCGGTATCCAATTTTTATTTGCATTATAAATATTTTTCCCTGTTTCCGTCAAGTTTGAGAAATTTATCTTATTGCACCCTTCTATCTGCAATACATCTCCTTTTTCCCCTGTCTTCTGGAAGTATTCATTAGTTGCCAATGGCAATCCCGACGAGCAATCAGGAAGTACTGAAATGTAGTTTCTGCTTATCCGATTTTTATATTCTGTAGTCGTACAATTTCCATCATAGATTCGGGATATAACGGTTAGTGTATCTGCTTTTACAGCGTCCAATTTTTCTTTGGTTTTATCCCGATATAATCCACCGTTTTCAGTTGTATAGCCATAGAATAGGTTGTTTTCAATTTTAGCAATATATTTAATATTGTTTTCATAAAAACCGTATAAAGTTCCATTAGGAAAATTTACATCATTACTTATTGTTACCCCTTTTGTCGGGCTTTCCAGATAAATCACATGTCCGGAAGGCGTCCAATAATATGAAGCTATTATCATCGCCGCAACCTGCCCCGTACTATCAAACTCCACCTCTCCCGAATGGTTATGAATAATATCCCACTGGAATTTCGCAAGGTGTATGCTGTCGTTGTAGCCCATCAGGTTCAGGCGGGTAGGCACGGACGTTGCGTCGTCTATGCCGTAGTCCGGCTTAAACGTGTGCCGCAGCCCAAATGCGCCGTGTCCCAATTCGTGCGCTATCGTGCGTACGGTTTGCCGGTCGGTCAGCTTGCCCGATTCCACAAAGCCGTATTGGTTGCTGAAAGGCATGTAGCCCAATATTATATCAATGGCGCGGTAATTATCAAATGCCGACAGCAGAAACACATACCGCGTTTTCCGGTTCACGCCGCCTTTCTTAAATTCCGAAATTACTGCTTCCATGCCTTCGCTGTACGGCTCGCGGGTGCTCAAATCTATCGGTATCTCCACCGCATGGCTGTAATTTTCCAACCGTTTGTCCACGCTTACGTCCCAACTCACCACCGCCTGACCGTATATGCGGTTCAGCGTTTCTTTTATCTCGCTTTCGGGCGGAGCGGTTACGCCTTTCAGCGGTACAATCACCACTTTATACGTTTCTTCTTTATATGCCGCCACATTCAGCTGACCCGCCATCACATCCACGCCTTTGCCCTCTTCCAACTGGTACACCGCCTTTATGCGGTTGTCGCCCGTGCTGAACCCGCTCACCGTGAAATGCTGCACAGTGTCTTTGCTCGAAAATCGCGCCTGCACGCTGTTGTCGCGCTTCAACTGCAACATGCGGGCGTCGGTAACCGCCGTGTCGGGCAACATTTCTTTCACCACGCCTTTTAATTGCAGCGACTCGCCTTTCTTCATCGACACCCACGCTACCCGTATCGTATCGTTGTTGTAGCCGCGCGTCGGAAGACCTTGTATATACAGGTCGTCATAAAACGGACGGGTTACTACCGAAGGGCAGGCGTCGTACGAACGGACGTTCAATGGCTGTAAATCGACCACTACCGGCGCTTCTGCCACCCCCATCAGCATCAGTAATCCGTTAAGAATCTTATCATTCAGTTTCGGGAAAAACTCTTTACGCCACAGCAACGGCAGCGTATCTGCCATGTATTGCTCGAACGCTTTTATTCTTGTAGAATCAATCGAAGAATCGTATCCGCCGAGGTGTTTTTCAATCGTAATCACCGGACGGAACAGTTGGTGAATGGTGTCTTCCTTGCTTTGCGGTTTCAGCAAAATATTAATCGTAAACGACGGCTTGCTTTCTGCGGGGTCGCAATTGCCCTGCGGCGTTTGGATGTGAAATCTTTTAGCCCAATAGCGGTCTGAATCCAAGTTGCAGCGGACGCAAACGCCCGTGCGCGTTACCGACTGGAAATAGTCCATCGTCTGCCGCAGCTTGCGGTTGCCGATATATCCGGCAACGATATTGTCTTTTACGATATTGAACTCATAAGCCTGCCCCGCATCAAAGAATATGAAACTGAAAAATTCTTCAATATTCTTCAGCGACTCTTCGCTCTTCTTCCGGCGCGCTTCGTCTTGGTAAATTTGCGCATGCAGAAACATGTTGCCGGACATCAGCAAAATCAGCAGAACCAAATATTTTTTAACTTTCATCATAA
>JAITPN010000064.1 GCA_031289415.1 Prevotellaceae bacterium
TATATTTGTTGGGCGGCTTCACACAGTTGCGTAACGGCAGTGCGTTCACCTCTGACGGCAAATTCGGCGGCGGCGGCGGCGTGAGCTACTCCTTTCCGGTGAGTAGGTACTGGAGTATCGTAGGCGGCTTGGAACTGCTCTACTACCACAGCGTGGCGAAAGCCGACGCTCTGACGAGTAGTTCATATAAAACATATAACGAATACGACCATATAGAGCCTTTTTACTATAACAGCACGATAAATGATTATGCCGAACAACAGCACATCACGTACCTACAAATACCCCTGACGATGCGCTACAAAATTCAGGCATTCGGCAAGCATAAATTCTATGCTGAGGGCGGCATAAAGGCAGGTTATTCGATTATTGCCAACTACAGTAGCGTCATTCCGCATATAGTTACTTCGGGGTACTTTCCCGAAACGGAAGAAGTATTGGATGACATGCCGACTCACGGCTTTGGACATTACTATGACCTGTCGTCCGAAGGTTCGATGACCATCAAAACAGGCAACCTTGCCCTGACGTTGGAAACAGGGCTGAGGTGGCGACTTACGTATGCCATAAGCCTCTACACCGGCATTTTCTTCGACTATGGTTTTTTGGAAATAGGGTCGCGACGCTCGAACGCAAATCCGCCTATGGTTTCGTTAAACGAACGAAACCCTGATTTTACCTTTCGCAGCATCCTTGCATCCAGACATCAACTATCCGATGAGGCGTATGTGGATAGACTCGGAACACTCGCTGTAGGACTGAAAGTTAGTATTTCGTTCAGCGGGCTATTTAAAAAATCGCTTGTCTGCGACTGCCCTTGACAGCGCGTTCTTATTATAGTATAAGTATGTTAATATAAAACAAAGGTGAATAAAGAGTAGCCTTTATATAAAATATGTATGAATCATTTTTATAATTTTTTGAATAAATTGTATAAAAGTTATTTCCGAAACTACCTCTAATTTTGCAGCGTGTAATATTGTATAGCCTAAAAATTATACACTATGTACTCCAAAAATTAGAGATTACTTAATCAACTAAATTCAAATTGATAATTTTGTTATTAAAAAAAGAAAAACGATAAGAAATATGAAACGAATAATGGCATTAATGGCGACAATATGTTGCCTGATAAGTGGAATACAGGCGCAAGAACTTCCAAAGGATGAACTTTCAGTATATCTGCTGGGTGGCTTCACACAGTTGCGTCACGGCAACGCTTTCACCTCTGAGGGTAAACTTGGCGGCGGTGGTGGGTTGAGCTACGCCAGCCCGATCAGTCTGCACTGGGACGTGATAGGCGGTTTGGAACTGCTCTCCTACCATAGCGCGGTGAATGTCGACTCGCTGAGTAGCAGCGCCGAAAGAATGTATAACGACGGCGGACGCATAGAGTCGGAGTACTACAGAGCCCAGATTGCAGGCTACGCCGAACAGCAGCATATCACCTACCTGCAAGTACCCCTGATGGTACGTTACAAAATCCAGGTTGCCGGCGACCATAAGTTTTACGCCGCCGCCGGTATTAAGGTGGGCTATTCGATTATCACACACTACAACAGCACGATAGCAAAGTTGACTACTACAAGATACTTCCCTGATACGGAAGAGGAATTTCTCCCCGACATGTCAAACCACGGTATCGGTGTTTTCTCTAACCAATCAACCAAAGGCTCTATGGCGTTCAAGACAGGCAACATATCTGCCACGCTGGAAATAGGGATGCGGTGGCGTATATCGCAGAGGATGAGCCTCTACACCGGTGTGTTTTTCGATTATGGGCTTTGGGAAACCGGACCACGACAATCGGAAACAAATCTGCCCTTAGTTACGTATGACGATGCTAACAACACATTGCTATACAACAGTATGCTATCCTCGAAAAACCAAGAATCGAACACGCTCTATGTCGATAAACTCGGACTGCTCGCTGTAGGACTGAAAATCAGCCTTGCGTTTAGCGGATTGTATTGATTGCTGAGCGAAGCGTTGATTGGTTGGGGAACTATTGTGATGTTTTAGTCAAATTGTAACCGTTGCCCTCTATGGGTAGTATTTATATTCCCATCATGATAAACCAACTGCCCATTTACAAAGGTATGGGTTACGGCACAGTGAAATTGCTGACCGGAGAATGGCGACCATCCGCACTTGTAGCGAATATTGCGGGTATTTACCGTATAAGGCGACTGCGGATCGACGAGCGTCATATCGGCATAATATCCTTCACGGATAAAACCGCGTTTGTGGATGCGGAATAGTAGGGCAGGAGCGTGGCACATACGTTCAACTACAATTTCGGGCGTGAAAATATTCCTTTGACATAATTCAAGCATGGCAGGCAGCGTGTGCTGTATAGTCGGCAAACCCGACGGTGATTGCAAGTAAGGTTGCTGCTTTTCTTTCAGCAAATGTGGTGCATGATCCGACCCTATGACCGTAATCTCTCCGCTGAATACGGCTTTGCGCAAGGCTTCGCGGTCGTCAAAAGTTTTTATGGCAGGATTGCATTTTATAAAATTGCCTGACTCTATATAATCATCGTCCGTAAACCAAAGATAGTGTACGCATGTTTCGGCAGAGATGTGCGCTTCGTGCGGAAAATTGCGAACTTCGCGCGCCGTACTGAGATGCAATATATGCAGGCGGCTGTGATATTTTGTAGCAAGTTCAATGGCTTTCGCGGTAGCGCGTATACACGCTTCTTCGCTTCGTATCGTCGGATGTGCCGCAGGCATTATATTGTCGCCGTAAAGGGCAATCAACCGCTGTAAATTTTGATTGATGATGTGTTCATCTTCGCAATGTGCGGCAATCAACACCGGTGATTGGTCAAAAATTTCCGCCAATTTTTTTTCATCATCTACTATCATATTGCCGGTCGAAGAACCCATAAATATTTTTACGCCGCACACTTTTTTCGGGTCGATTTTTTTTATCTCCGCAAGGTTGTCATTGTCCGTACCCAGATAAAACGAATAGTTCGCAAGCGACGTTTCGGCGGCGCGGGCATATTTAGCTTCCAGTAAATCCACTGTAGTCGTGCGCGGCGTATTGTTCGGCATATCCATGAATGACGTAACGCCGCCCGCAACGGCAGCAGCGCTTTCCGATGCAATATCGGCTTTTTGGGTCGCGCCCGGTTCGCGAAAATGTACGTGGTCATCAATTACGCCCGGCAACAGCCATTTCCCTGCGGCGTCAATAATTTCGCCGTCGAGTTGGAAGTCGGGCTGTCCTTCGAAAACGATTTTTATTTTCTCGTTTTCAATGACCACTCCTCCTGTAAAACGTTTCCCCTCATTAATAATTGTAGCATTGATAATCGTTTTTTGCATCAGATATTTTTTATTTTTTATCGTTATTTATTTGGTCTGAATTTTCTGAATCGCAACTTCAGCACACCCCATAAAGCTTCACTGAAAATCCCGCCGCTCATTTTTGAAGACCCCTCTTTCCGGTCGATAAAAATAATAGGTACTTCCTGTAAGATGCAGCCTAATTTATAAGCGGTGTATTTCATTTCTATCTGAAATCCGTACCCCTTCATACGAATGTGGTCTAAGTTTATTTTTTCCAATGCTTCGCGACGGTAGCAAATGAAGCCCGCCGTAGTGTCATACACTTTCATTCCTAATACGATGCGCACATATTTTGATGCAAAATACGACATCAATACCCGCCCTATAGGCCAATTTACAACACTAATGCCCTTGCAATACCGCGAGCCGATAACCACGTGAGCATGGCTGGCGGCGGCATTATATAAAGCAAGCAGGTCGTCGGGGTTGTGCGAAAAATCGGCGTCCATTTCGAAAATATATGGATAGCCGTGAGCCAGCGCCCATTTGAATCCGGTAATATAAGCTGTGCCAAGCCCTTGCTTTCCGTTGCGTTCAATCAAATGCAGTCGGTTTGTAAATTGGTTTTGCATATTTTTGATAAGTTGAGCCGTGCCGTCAGGCGAGCCATCGTCAATCATAAGAATATGAAAATCACCATCCAGCGACATCACCTTGCTGATGATGCGCTCTACATTTTCCTTTTCATTATATGTAGGAATAATCACTATTTTTTCACCATTCATTGTATAAAAAATCAATTAGAAAATTTGTGCTAATGTAGTAAAATAACTTGAATATACGAAGAAAAAAGTTTTACTCGTAATTTTTTCATTCTGATTTTCAACGAATTGTTATTATTTTTCAAAAATGTTGAAAAAAATGTATTGAAGATTAAAAAAATATACCTACCTTTGCAGCCCTTTTCGACAAAAACGAGGGGGAAAAAGAAGAAAGTTCGTTGACATATTGATAAGACAAGTACAAAGTACTATAAAGAGTAGAGCGTTGATTTTTTTGAGAATCGAAAGGAGTAGGGATAAGCAAGAGAGATAAAAAAATA
>JAITPN010000077.1 GCA_031289415.1 Prevotellaceae bacterium
AAACCGGGAGTAAGCACGAGTTCTGCGCCCAAAGCCCTCAACAAACTGCGGCGTTCGATGCTCATAGTATCAGGCATAGCGAGAATTAGTCGGTAGCCTTTTGCGGCAGCAATAAAAGCAAGTGCGATGCCTGTATTTCCGCTTGTAGGTTCGATAATAATGCTTTGCGGCGTGAGAAGTCCCTTTTCTTCGGCGTCTTCAATCAAAGACAAACCGATGCGGTCTTTCACGCTTCGGGCGGGGTTGAAATACTCAAGTTTCGCGAGAATACTTACATCTAAATCATTGATTTTTTTAATTTTACTTAATTCGAGAAGCGGGGTATTTCCAATCAATTCCGTCAGCTTCTTTGCAATTTTAGCCATAATCTTTTAGTCTTTGATATTTTTTGCAAATATAGGGAAATATATAAAGCAAAACAATACCATATTTGTGGTATTATTTGCTGACGCCTTTAGATTCAATTTCTATTTTGTCTTAATGAATATCATTTCTATCAAGTCATGTTTTGAATGATATTAAGGTATTTATTTTTTTGAATGGGCAATCGAAATAATTATTTATTGACATCATCGGTGTATCTTTTCAAAATAATTACTATCTTTGTACGACTTTAAAAAAACAAAAAATGAAGAAGCAAAAATTATTACTAACGACGTTGGGCATTGTTGCGGTATTACTATTTAGCTTAAAACCATGTTTTTCCGAAGCCCTTTTTATTCATGAAAGTATGACAAAAATGAACAACAGTAACAAAAAAGAAAATTCCATGCAGGAAGTTTATGAGTTCTTAAAAAAATGCGGCACTTACTATTTGGCAACCGTAGAAGGAGATCAGCCAAGAGTTCGTCCGTTCGGCACAATTAATGTATTTGAAGGCAAACTTTACATTCAAACCGGCAAAGTAAAAAATGTGTCAAAACAAATTGGCGTAAATCCAAAAATTGAAATCTGCGCATTTGACGGCAGTAGATGGATTCGCATACAAGCGATAGCGGTTGAAGATGACCGGCGCGAAGCCAAACAGAGTATGCTGGATGCTTACCCTAATTTACAGCGTATGTATTCGGCGGACAATGCGAATACACAGACGTTGTATCTCACAGACGTTGTTGCCACCATTTTTTCATTTTCGGAAGAAGCCGTAACCATTACATTCTAATGGATGACAACACATAGCGGCGGCGCAATAACCGATTTGCGGCGGTCGTATGTTGTTTTATAACTGCTCAATCATCAGCCGGAACAATGCCGACATGGTTTTTGCCGCTTTGTCGGCGGCGGCTATTACGTCTTTGTGATTATTTACAAAAGTGTCCGAAAAACTGTGCGCTTCATTGGTGATGACCGACATGCCGAATACGCGGATGTTGCTGTGGCGCGCTACGATGACTTCCGGCGTGGTGGACATGCCAACGGCGTCAGCGCCCATTTTTCCGAAATAGGCATATTCCGCAGGCGTTTCATACGTCGGACCTGTGCCTGCCAGATACACGCCTTTTCGCAATTCGATATGTTGAGCGGTCGCTATTTTTTCGACAAGTTCAATCATCGCAGGGTCATAAGGGCGCGTCATGTCAGGAAAGCGCGCTCCCATTTCATCAATATTTTTTCCGATAAGCGGATTGGGCAACAGATTAATATGGTCGCGGATAACCATCAAATCGCCTACGCGGAAAGCAGGATTGACGCCGCCTGCCGCATTCGACACAAACAGCGTTTTGACGCCGAGCGTTGCCATGACGCGGATAGGAAAAGTAACTTGTTCCATACGGTAACCCTCATAATAATGAAAACGCCCTTGCATAGCCAACACTTTTTTTCCGCCGAGCATGCCTGCAATAAGATTCCCTTTATGCCCTGCGGCAGTGGTATTGGCAAAATTCGGGATTCCGGCATAGGGAATCACCCGTTGGTTTTCGATACTGTCGGCAAGCGTTCCCAGTCCGCTACCCAACACAATACCGATTTCGGGCGCGGCATCCATACGCGATAAAATAAAATCAGCCGTTTCTCTAAATTTTATTACTCTTTCGTCCATAACTTCGATTCATTAATAAAGCCCAAAGGTAGTATTTTTTTGCATTTTTCCGGCATGGCGTCTTCAAAAAACGTATCTTTGTGTTTTATTTATGTTATGAACACGACAATAACTTGCGGCACACACCGTCTTTCGCTCGACAAGCCACGCATCATGGGCATTATTAACGTAACGCCCGATTCGTTTTTCTCCGAAAGCCGGTGCGCTACGGCAACCGAAGTGTTGCAAAAGGCGGAACAAATGGCTGTGTACGCTACGGATATTATAGACGTAGGCGCATACTCCACCCGCCCCGGCGCGGCGGAAGTGAGCGAAGACGAAGAAATCCGCCGGCTCGACATGGCATTGGCGGCGCTGACGACGCATTTTCCGCACATTATGCTTTCGGTAGATACGTTTCGCGCAGGCATTGTGCAGCGTATGGCTGAACGCTACGGCGCATTTATAGTGAACGACGTAACCGGCGGCGAAACAGAACCTCAACTGCTGTCCGTTACAGCTCGTCTGAATTTGCCTTACATTGCCATGCACAGCCGCGGCAATTCGCAAACCATGCAGCAACTTACCGGCTATAACGATGTGGTGCAGGAAGTCATTGGCTACCTCAAAAATAAGACAGCGGAATGTCGCAAACTCGGTATTGCGCAGGTGATTATTGACCCCGGATTTGGCTTTGCAAAAACCGTAGCGCAAAATTATGAACTGTTTAACCACATTAAAGATATGGCGACGCTTGACGTGCCGTTATTGGTAGGCATTTCACGTAAAACAATGATTTGGAAAGCGCTTGGCATTACACCCGACACCGCTTTAACAGCCACTTCGGCATTACATTTGCAAGCGTTGCTGCAAGGCGCTCACATTTTGCGGGTACACGATGTGAAAGAGGCTCGGCAAATGGTGCGGCTTTTTGGAATTAATGCTTGTTATAGTGGTACCGATAAAGTAAAAGTATGAGTTTGCAATATGGTAGTAGGGCTATCACGATAAATATAAATAACATAAATTCCCGCAGGTTTTGAAGATAGATTTACCGAAAAAGACGACGCATTGAGATTTATACTTCCGGAGGCTACCACATTTCCCATCATGTTTATTACGTTATAATGCCCGTAGGGAGAAGAGAAAGTTGGCGCACCGGAAGCTCGGGCAACTTGCAGCGTACTATAAACCGGATTCGGTATGCTGTACAAATTCGATACCGGAAATGAAGGAAATGAAGGTGGAAGAGATACCGGATTACTCCATCCGCAGCCGTCGTGAGTTTCCA
>JAITPN010000013.1 GCA_031289415.1 Prevotellaceae bacterium
TCTACCGCAGGTCGTTGACCTGCGGTTATGAAAATTGAGCCCATTCGGGCTAATAGGTACCCGCTCGCGCGGATTTGTAATCCGTGCGTTGCTTAATAAAGAGAAAGATATGAAAAAGGCGCACGGATTGCAAATCCGCGCGAGCGAGTTTAACGATTTAACGAAATAAACAGTTCAACGATTAAACTCTAACATACATTCCATTAATCAATCACCAAGTTGGTGGACAGTTTACCTGCCTTCAATACATACCATCCTGTGCGCAAGCCCCACAGGTCTATGATGGTTTCCCGCGATCCGCAAGCATATTGGCGCACCATCGCCCCGATAGAGTTATACAACTCTATGGTTTTAACGGTCTGCCATTCGGGATTGACGACTGTGGCGGAGGTGTTCGTCGGATTCGGATACACCATCAGGGCGGAGATGTGCATCTGTCCGTCGTAGTAGAACGGACAGACAGACAGCCGCAGCCCGTCCTCGGTGGTCAGGTATGCGCTGTACCAGCCTTTCTCCGGCTGATACAGGTACGGATGGTTGTCGCCGTATTCTGTGAGCAGGACGTCGTCCTTGACCCATTCGTACTTACGGAACACATAACCGCCGTTGTTTGCCGGATTCAGGTTCACCGCCAGCACATCGTTCCAGTATGGACGGATGATGTCTGAGTTGTACGGTATCATGACGGTGATTTTGTATGCTATCGTAGTGATGCTGTCGGCTCCTACGGAATATACTGTCAGGGTTGCCGTGCCGGGGTTGTCAAAGGTCTTCGGCAAGGTAGCCGGAAGACTGTCTAAGGTGTAATGCACATATCCGCCCGAAGAAGGAACTGTAGTTACCTGCAATATCTTGTCGCAGGACAACGCCAAGGTATAGTCCGTTGTCTCGGGGCTGAATGTCGGACTTAAAGCGCCGTCTGCCGTCAGGTCTTTGAGTTTGGCATTGATGCTTACCTCCAGATCAATTGTACCGTTCGCCGGTAAATACTCAGGATTTCCACTGTCGTATATCGCCGGATAGCTTTGGATTCCTGCCCGCGGCGCGATGCGCGTACCCGGCGTATTCCATGCGTATCCCTCAGGTAGCGGCACGTCGCCTACGGTCATGCCGGCGACATATTCCACCGGTATGGTCAGCGGTGTGAACGTGCTTGAGGCGTTGGGCAGTACTATCAGCGTATCGGTAAGTCCGGCGGCTGTGCAGCCTGAGGCGTCCGTGATGCCGGTCAGCCTGAAGGTGTAAGTCCCCACCAGCGCCGCCGTCGGCGCAATGTCGGCTACCGTTACCGCCGTTACGGCGTCGGCGTCGTCGAACGTCCGCGTCATGTTGTCCTCCGCGCCGTCATGACGCCACGTGATGTCATAGCTGTACGTGAATGCCGGTTTACCTGCGGCGACGAAATGTACACTGTCGCTCACCGTTACCGTGTCTTCTTTCACGAAGACCGTCGGCAGCGGGTTTACCGTAACGGAGAATGTTTTTGTTACACCCTCGCAGCCGTTGCGTGTCGGCGTTACCTGAATTTTCAGGATGATAGGCAGCGTCGTGTTGTTATGGATTTCGGCAGCGTCGATGACTGCCGTGTTGCCCGATGCAGGCAAGCCTACATCAATACCGTTTTCTATCGTCCAACTGAATGTGGTATTACCCAGTGTATTGAGCGTGTCGGAGAACGTAACGCTGAAGGGCTCGCCGCTGCAGAGCGTACGGTCGGCTTCCTGCTGCACGTATGCCAGCGCCTTGACCGGCACAGGCAGCGCGTCGATGCTGATGCAGCCGTTGGGGCGTTTGATTGCCAAGCGGTAGCGCAGCGTGGTGTCGTTCCATACAGGGTAATTCTCCTCATCGTAGTTGAACACCGTTGGGGTGATGCTGTCGTGGCTCAGGTGTAGCGACGGCGTGTATTTATATGTATAGCCGCGGATGGGCAACTCGCCTATCGTGGCGCTGTCCGCCGTCTGGCAGATGGGATCGACGATAGCGGAAATTTTGTATATCGGGACGGGCACGCGGATAGTATCCTCCGCCGTAAGGTATGGATTGTGTGCGCCGCCGGTGGTGTTGTCCTTTCGGAGCACTAAGAAAAGGTTGCAGGCGTCTTCGATGTATTGCACGTCGGCGCTGATGCGGAACGCTACGCTGTCGTTGTTGAGAATGTTATTGACGGTCAAATCGCTGACGACGTTAGTCAGGGGCACGTAGTTCACGCCGTCGAAATAGCACCAGTCTATCGCCACGCGGTCTGCGTCCGTGTCGCCGAAGTTCACTAACTTGCCGTCCACCGTTACGCGCTCGGAGTTCGGGTCGTTGTAGTAGCTGTTCGCCTCTATGAGGTTCGAGAATTTTACTTGTATATTTTTCAGTGATACGCTGATTGCTTCGTAATGTTCGCCAAATTCAAATATCGGGCAGGATTCACCGTTACAGGTAAGTTCGATGATTTTACCGGTGCGCACGTAGATGTAGGAACTGTCCATGCTCCACGGATTGACAGGTTTTAGTACCAAGTTGATGTTATAAGTCTGCCAAGGCGGGGAAATCGGCGTGGCAGGCAGGTCGGCGCTCAGGCGGCGACCGCTCTGGGTAAATGCCAAGCCGGATATAACGCTGTCTAACATCAGGTTTTCAGGAAGCGTAATAAGCGCTTTCATGCCGACTTCGGCGGGGGCTGTTTGTGCGAGTGTGCCGGTGAGAATCATCCTGTCGTCGCCCGGTAGCGGACTTTGCGTGAGGTAGAGGTTTTGGATAAAGTAGTCGGGCGGCAACGACAATCCTGCAATGCTAATCTGCTTACTGTTGTAGTTTTTGATTCTCTCCGCCCCGCAGTCGCTCTCGCCGACGAAGTCCACAGACAGTAGCGTGTAGTTCTCTATGCCGCACGTGGTTTTAAGGCGGAAGTCCACGTAGGCTACCTCCCCGGATGTGCCGTAGGCGGTCAGTTTGTCGGTGGCGCTCAGCCTTATGTCAAGGTTACGCCCTACTTGCGCGACGCTTTGCACCGGTATCCATACCGGGCTTGTGCCGAAGCGAACCCTTGCCGGTACGGTGGTGTCATAGTCAAAGCCCGCAGGCAGCGTGGTGTGCAGGCGTAAATTGGACACTTCGGCGCTCAGGTTGTTCCGAAACATTGCCGTGAAGCCTACCGTGTCGCAAAAACGGTTCTTGTTGTCCGGTTCGTTGGGGCGGTGCGTCAACAGTCCGCTGAAATCTACTTGCGGAGGGGTGAAATTCAAGGTCGTTTGTATTTGATTATAAATGGGCATTCCGCTTGAATTGTAATTGCTGAAAGATTGATAGGGGTCTGTCGGATAATCAATCTTTGACATGGCAAACTTCACAGGGAAACTTGGCGATCCGCTGCAAATGTTATAGGTACATTGTAGCTTGTATTGCTTGGGTGAAACGACTTCAATATTTCCGAGTTTAACCCAATAGTAGGTTTCGCCGCCCGCGCCTGTATAAGCCATAAAATCTCCGGCATTGGCGATGTCGGCAATCACCGCGTTTGTGACGGCGTCTATTAATTTATAGGGAGTAACGCCGTCAGGTACTTCAAACGCCATCCATGAATTGGGTAACTCCGGATCAGACCAGTTGCTTGTATTTGTAAGCGTAAGAGTCCATTCCGCAATATTGGGTGTTGGCGTTTGCGTAGAAGCGGCGCTTCGTAGCGTGTAGCTATAATATTTTCCCTCTCCATAGTTCATACCGATATTTTCATTGGTATGACTTATTAATTTAGGCTGTTCGGAAGTGGAATATGCATATTGTGAGAATGTGGTTTGCACATAATCGGAAATGCCTATTACAGCGCTACGGTGTAAGTTTATAGATTCCCATTGGAATGTAAGATAATAACCTATATAATACTGAGTTGCTACCATGGCGTCTAAAAGCGGATCAATATCAACAATTGTATACCCATTGTTATAGCTAACCGTATATTCACTTGTGTCCAAAAGTCTGTCGAATTCATTACCCAAATGTTGCGTCATTAGACGAAGGTCTATCCCGTTGATACGAATCAATGAATTGATTTTAACTTGAATTCTGCTAAAATTATCTGCCGTAGGACGATACTCTCCTGCTGTAAGATTACTATACCAGAAGGAATACTCCTTTGAACCACAATACCAAGAAGATTGATAATTAATATCGTTTTCATAATAGAAACGTCCAGATATATTGGGAGAAGACGATACTTCCGTTAACTCCTGCCGCTCACACTTAAACTGGACGTCATAGAGAGGGACACAAGTATAGGAAGAGCCGTTGCTCACCCTCACCACTTCTGCCGTAACAGGTGTAGAAATACTAGCTATATCTTCCGGTAAATTGTTATTTGTTCTCAAATAGAAAACCACCTCAATGGAGTCGCCTGCTTCGGGTGTAATGCCGTTATTGTTTAATAGCGGCGCAATATTCGCCTGTAACGAATGGATTCGAGTTGCGGCTACAAATCCGGTTGTGATGGAATCTGCCGGAATGGCAATCGAAATGGGAACAGCCGGAGCAGCCGCTTTTTTGACTATAATTTCTCCCGGATAGTCCCGCCCCGGTTCTTTTTCCAAATAATAAGCAGTAGGACTGGTAGAGGACGGATTACTATACGAAAAACGAACATTAAGCCGGTCGGTAGCTACATCAATAGACGGATTGTGCACCACTGTTTTTACATCAAATTGTACATTGTCGTACGGATAAGCCACATGCACATTGGCTCCCGCCGCTTTGGTAATCCGCGCCGATTTAGTAATGTCGGTGTATCCGAAAGTGGTACGTTCTGCTGCGAAATGGGTCAACTCTATGTCGTCGCAAGCCGTCATTGTGGCATAAGGAACGCTTCTGCTTATACAGCCCCACTTGTAGGTGGGCGCTACATTGCCATAGAGAAGATGGTTCTCTACCGATACTATTTTGTCCGGGTCGCTCGCGCCGTTGGCTTTGACAGCTACCGTAATGGTATAGTTAGAGATAGCTATCCTGTTGGTAATTATTATATTCCGGCTGTCAATCACTTCAATTAACCCTGCCTCTACATCGGTATTATTAATTCTTACAGGATTTGCCACGCTGGGGTCATAGTCCAACCCATCGGGTAAAGTAACCTTCACCTTATACGTACTGTTATAAGGCGGAGTAATAGATTGCTCGGCTATAAAATGAGCGTTTGAATAGAAATTGTCGAAAAAGTCACTGCCATGAATATTGAAAGACAGCGTAGTAGCTTCATTCACAGCGAGTAATGATTTCCCCATCATTACTTTATGCAATAGAGAATAGTTCCATTTTGAAGTACTCAACATAGGAACCTCAACATACTTTTCCGTATCGCATGCATCTTTAAAAGATATGTCAAAACTATAAGTATCCATGCCTGAAAAAAGCTGCGGACGGCAAACTGTGTCTGTAATATGGTCGAAATTCACATTCCATACAACGGTTATATAAAAAAGGACGCTGGTCGGAATATCATTGTACATCCCGTCGCCGTCGTTATCAGTCAATCCGCGCGCTGTGTAATAAGTCGAAAGCGCCGGGTTATTGAGTTGGCTGAAGTCTATTTTCCATTTCTTTGTCGCGCCGTATTGTACCAAAGGAATAAATACCGTATCGTTTCCATTCTTTATCGGCATGCCTAAAGCGTTGGTAAAATAGGCGCTGAAATAGTCGCCATAACTATATACAGTGTCAGCAACAGGCCAGCCGCCAATATAGACATTGGCATAAAAATCTCGGAGCATCGCTAAAAACGGCGAGTCATTGCGAATTTCATAAGTAAAAGTGCCTTTTTGAGCTAACCCGACAGGGTAAACGATGGTGTTTTCTAATAAGGTAACATTCGGGGAATATTCCTGCGGAATCATGATCAACTCTGCATTAGCTGCCGAAGCGGGAAGTGGGTCGCAGTACGTAACGCCGTCGCCATAGCTCGTGATGTAGTTCATAACACCTGCGGCACATTTATTCAATACTACGGTTTCCCTTATATAGATTTTTGCATTCTCCCGCAACTGTTGTCCGGCATAGCCTAAAGGCGCGAATGTATTGGCGCGCGTAATATTATAGACGTATTTATCGGGTTGCGAAGCGTCCAAGCCGGAGGCGGTAATATCCGTCCATGGTCCTGTGGCGGAAGTAGCTACCTCAATATTGGTAATGGTAATACCGCTTTTATCCGTGCAGTGGGCATTAATCTGCAGGTTGTTTACATACGCATTAAGTCCGGTTTGCGTAATTTCCAATATGCGTAGTACGCGCGTCCTTAAATACACGTCTATGCTTTCCGGATTCGGCATAGTCAAAGACGGTTCGTAGAAGTTATCAATGCTCGTGGTTTGTTTCGTAGCCAACGAAGTCGTTGCCGAAGCGTTGGCATAGGCGGCGTATCTGATTACGCGCTGTGCGGCGGCAGTCGCAGTGGCGGCGTTGCACAGCGCTTTTACCTGCACATTTATGGTGGTATTGGTATTTACCGGTATGTTTACGGCTATGCGCCCCTGCTTTTTGTCGCCGGAGAGCGAAGCGCCTATAAAGCCGGGGGTGGTAGTCAGGAGTTCGAAACCGTCGGGTACGGTTACAAGCAATTCCGCGGCAGGGTAAGCCGTACTGGAGTAGAACGAAACAGGGAACAGCAAGGAATCGCCCATGGGAACTACATAGTCGGAGTGGCTGCCCACGTTCATGGAGAACTGTGCAGTGGCGGTGGTAAGGGACAGCAGCATGAAAGCTGTGAGTAAAAAGAATGATTTTTTCATATATGTATTTTTTAGCTTTTCTTGTTTAATATTTTTACATCTAATACTTCCTATATTTATACTTCTTGCAAAAAAAATGCCAATTCGCCGGAGTCGCCTCCGGCTGTACGTTTTTTAAGGTTTTTTAAGGGTTAGCCGGTTTTTTAAGAATTGGATTATATGTAAAAAAATCGTATATTTGTATTTTTATACCTAAGTTTTTTAATGTACGACAACTATAATTTAAAATGTCTAAATATATGCAAACTATTGACACTTACAATTTCACAGGCAAACGTGCCATTATCCGTGTGGATTTTAATGTACCACTCAACGAACAATTTCAAATAACCGACGATACACGTATCCGTGCGGCTATTCCAACTATTAAAAAAGTACTCGCAGGCGGCGGTTCGGCTATTATCATGTCGCATCTCGGTCGTCCCAAAGGCGTTACCGACAAATATTCGTTACGTCATATTCTGAAAGCGGTAGAAAGCCGGTTGGGCGTTCCGGTGAAATTTGCCTCCGACTGCATGGGCGAAGAAGCGCGCGAACTGTCGAAAACGTTGAACCCGGGTGAAGCGTTGCTGCTCGAAAACCTGCGGTTCTATGCCGAAGAAGAAGGCAAACCCCGCGGCTTAGCCGACGATGCCGGCGACGACGAAAAGAAAGCCGCCAAAGCCGCGCTGAAAGCGAAACAAAAAGATTTTACAAAACAACTTGCCTCATACGCCGACTGCTACATCAACGATGCTTTCGGCACGGCGCACCGCGCCCACGCTTCGACCGCACTGATTGCCGAATATTTCCCGAACGATAAAATGTTTGGCTACGTCATGGAAAGCGAAATAAAAGCAGTGGACAAAGTGCTTGAAGCGCCCGAACGCCCATTTACCGCCATCCTTGGCGGGTCAAAAGTGAGTTCGAAAATCACTATCATCGAACGGCTGTTGACTAAAGTGAATAACCTTGTGATTGGCGGAGGTATGAGTTTTACGTTTATCAAAGCGCAAGGCGGGAAAATCGGAAAATCAATCTGCGAAGACGACCAACTGCAGTTGGCGCTCGACATTTTGAAAAAAGCCGCCACGCTCGGCGTAAACATTTACCTGCCGACAGAAGTGGTCATTGCCGACGATTTTTCAGAAACGGCAAATACCAGAATCGCCGCCATCAATGCCATACCCGACGAGTGGGAAGGCGTAGATGCCGCGCCTGCTTCGATTGACCGGTGGCGCAACGTGCTGTTGGAATCAAAAACCATTTTGTGGAACGGTCCTGTGGGTGTGTTTGAGATTGCAAAATTCGCTAACGGCACAAAAGCCATAGCGCAAATTGTGGCTGAAGCCACTGCCCAAGGCGCTTATTCGCTGGTAGGCGGCGGCGATTCGGTAGCCGCAGTCAATCAAATGGGCTTTGCCGACAAAGTAAGTTATGTATCCACCGGCGGCGGCGCATTGCTCGAATATATGGAAGGTGTTGAACTCCCCGGAGTGAAAGCCATTCGTCAATAATTTTTAACACATCAAAAGAGTATGAAAAAATTTATTCTGACATTTTTTGCTGCCTTGCTTGCTGTTATGGTCGGGTCGGTGTTGTCCATGTTTGTTTTTTTCGGTGCAATAGGCGCTATGCTGTCATTCACCAACCAGTCGGAGACTGTAGCGGTATCTTCCAACACGGTGTTGCGCATCATGCTCGACCGCCCTGTGCAGGAACGCGGCGGCGATATGCAACTCAACATGGGATTGAACAGTCTTTCGATAGGCTCAAACATCGGTTTAAACGACTTGCTGAAAGGCGTAAAACAAGCCGCTGTAGACCCGAAAATACAACTCATCTATATGAATTTGAGTGATTTGTATATCGGCATAGGACATGCGGAAGAGTTGCGCAACGCCTTGTTACAGTTTAAAGAATCGGGGAAACCGATTATTGCTTATGCCGACAATTTTTCGCAAAAAGCATACTATCTTGCCTCGGTAGCCGACAAAATCTACCTCAATCCCTACGGCTCGCTAAACTTGAAAGGCTTAGGCGCAGAACTGACGTTTTACAAAAAACTATTGGAAAAACTTGATGTCAATATGCAAATTTTCCGTCACGGAAAATATAAAAGCGCCATAGAACCCTATACGGCAGAAGAAATGAGCAGCGAAAACCGCGAACAAATCTTATCGTTCACCGGTTCGATATGGCAACATTGGCTGAATGGAATTGCCGCCGCCCGACAAATTGATGCGGCGCAGATACAACAGTTAGCCGACAACTACGACCTTTCGCTGGCTGCGTCGCCTACGGTGGCGCTCTCGCACAACCTGATTGACGGACTGCTGTATAAAGACCAGTTACTGCAAGAGTTGGTAAAGCTCACAGGCGCAGAAGACGAGCAAAGCCTGACAATGGTTGAGGTGGACAAATACGCCAAAACCGTATCGCCGAAAAGCATTGCAAAAGAACGTGTGGCGGTAGTGTATGCCGATGGGGCAATCGGTGCAGGAAAGTACGAATCGAACATCACCGACTGGCATTTTGCCAACGTGCTGCGCAAACTCCGTTACGACGAACAGGTGAAAGCCGTAGTGTTCCGCGTAAACTCACCCGGCGGACAGGTGCAGGCTTCCGAAATTATTGCGCGGGAACTGACCTTGCTCAACGACGTTAAACCTGTGGTGGTATCCATGAGCAACTATGCCGCTTCGGGCGGCTATTGGATTTCGGCGCCGGCACGGACGATTGTAGCCAATCCTACGACGCTCACAGGATCTATCGGCGTATTCGGCGTAGTGCCCGATTATTCGAAAGGCATGCGCAACTATTTGGGATTGACGCACGATGTGGCAAAAACAGCGCAAGCCGCCGATTTCCCGACGGCAAACCGCCCGATGACAACGCTGGAAAGTAAAAAATTCCAAAGCATGATTGATACCATATACACGCAGTTTGTAACCAAAGTGGCGCATAGCCGCAACATGGGCGTGCAAGCGGTGGACGACATTGCGCAAGGGCGCGTGTGGACAGGCTTACAAGCTGTGCAAAACGGCTTGGTGGATGAACTCGGCGGATTAGACCGCGCCATTGAAATTGCCGCCGAATATGCCGAACTCACAGACTACCGCATCACCGAACTGCCGGAACAAAAAGACCCGATGACCCAACTCATGAGCCTAATCAAAGGGTCGGGCGTACAGGCAAATAACAAATTGATGCAAACATACAAACAATTGGAAAAACAAACAGAGCAGTGGCTGCACACGCAAGTGCTGGCGCGTATGCCCTACGAGGTGGATTTTGAATAATTGAAACGATTTGTTTATATAGTATTCTGCATGTTGTCGGTATGGCTCATTACCGGACGTTGCGCCAATGTAGCTAAGGGACCCGACGGCGGACTGAAAGACAGTATTTCGCCGGAGTTGCTCTACATTTCGCCGGAATACCTTGCCGTAAACCAGACGCCGAAAAAAATACGATGGACATTCAACGAATATGTACAGGTGAAAGAAGCGTCGAAAAACGTCATTGTGTCGCCGCCGTCGTTACGCAAACCTCAGGTACGCACACGCGGCAAAGGCGTAGAAGTGGTGTTTACAGATTCGCTGCTTGCAAACACTACTTACGTGGTGGACTTCGGCGGCGCAGTGGTTGACCTGAACGAAAGCAATCCATTCAACGCCTTCCGCTATGTGTTTTCCACCGGTCTCGAAATCGACTCCATGATGCTCACCGGCAAAGTGCTTGATGCGTTCACCAAAGAACCGTTAGCAAAAATAACGGTGTGCCTCTACGAAAATTATACCGACACCACCATCTACAAAACCATGCCCCACAATGTAACCCGAACCGACAACTGGGGATATTTCACCTTGCAAAACATTAAACACAAACCCTACCACATGGTGGCGTTTGAAGATAAAAACAATAATTTCCGCTACGATGCCGGCGCAGAAACGTTGGCATTTGCCGACTCGTTGATAACGCCCGATTCATTGGTGAACTACGCCGTTCTGTTAGACGTAATCGGCGCGAAAGATACGGCGCGGTTATTGACACGCCGCTACGAAAAAGAGCTGCTCGCTTTCAAAGAAACGGCAGGCAAACAGTTTTTGAAAGAACAAATATTGGAAAGTCCGCGAAAAATCATGCTGGTGTTTAGCCAGCCTCATACGCAAGTGTTGCAATTTTGCGTCAACAACACAGACTCTTTAATGATTACGGAGCACAGTCCGTTTAGTGATACGCTGATTTATTGGCTTACCGCGCCGGTATTGCCTGACACAACCCAAGCGGAAATCTCGTATATGCGCACCGATTCACTGGGCAAGCTATCGCCTTTCTACACCAAATTAAAACTTCAAATACCCAAAATAGACGAAAAAAAGAAAGACGATAAGAAGAAAGATGACGAAAAAGAAAAGAAAGAAGTATTGCTCCCCACTATTAATTATACGGCTGAAAACGTTACGGAAAGCGGCGTTACCATTAGTTTTAAAACCCTGCCTGTAAAAATAGATACCTCGCTTGTGCAACTGTGGCGTATTGACGATACCGACAAAAATAAAAAACGAATACCGGAATCGTTCGCTTGGATACCCGATTCGGTCAGGTTGCGGCAGTTTCGTGTCCACACCAAGTGGCGGGAAAGCAGCGAATATGAATTGCTTATATTGTCCGAAGCCTTTACGGACGTGTTCGGGTTATTCAATGACTCCATCACCAAAAAAATAACCATCGACAATCCCGAAAAATACAGTTCTATTGTCGTAAATCTTTCGGGCATCGACAGCGCACAACAAGTGATTGTGCAACTGCTCGACGAAAAGAAAACGAAAGTGCAACGCAATTATCTCGTTACTGAAAATAAAAAACTGCCGTTGACTTATCTCCGACCGGGAAAATACACCTTGCGTTTCATTCACGACATCAATAAAAACGGCATTTGGGACGTAGGGAATTACTTAGAAAAACGACAAGCCGAAACGGTTGAATTTTATCTTTTGCCCGAAGGCGGCGAATTGATTACCTTGCTTGAAAATACGGAAATCAATCAGGATATTGACCTGAAACAAATATTTGCCCGCGACCGGCGGAAAGAAGTCCCGCAACTTATTTTTGAAGAAGAAAAAGAATCTGACAGCATCGTACAATGAAATGGACACTTTACATAAAAGGTTGCTTGCTATGTGGCGTTCTTATCGTTGCCACAGAATGTGAGGCGCAACATTTTGTCGGCGTCAGGGAGGGCGTCAGCATGTCGAGCGTTCAGTTCAACCCAAGCCGCGACGACACTTCTACATTCCAAACCTTAAACGTAGGCGTGGTGTATAAATATTACAGCAGAAAATGGGTAGGTTTCCAGTCGGGACTCACGTATGCCGAAAAAGGCTATAAACTCGGCGATACCACATTCCGTTACAGCGTATTGGAATTTCCTTTTTTGACGCAATTCCACATGGAAATTTGGAAATTCAGGCTCATCGCCCACGGAGGATTGTATGCGTCCTACTTCTTAGAGCTTAATAAACACTATCACATCGCAGAAGGAAAAGAAGAAGAAAAGAAATTTGACTTCGACGGACGCGACAATAGATTTGAATACGGTATGCACTTCGGCGGCGGCTTGGCGCTCATGTTTGACCCTTTCGAAATACAATTTGAAGCCAACTACCAGTACGGGCTTTCTTATCTAAAGAAACCTACGTATGAATCAAAAAGCATTATGTTTACCCACTTCACCCAGATGATTTTTTCAGCTGCCGTCCTTTTTAAATTATGAGTTATGGTATGAACGATTCAACAGTTAAACAATTCAACAATTCAACGATTCAACAACTCAACAACTCAACACCTCAAACCTACACGCGCCGCGCCTCGTCGGAAGTTACCGTCGGCGGCTTGGCTATGGGCGGTAAAAATCCTGTACGCATACAAACCATGACTACCACCGCTACGACCGACGTAGCGGCGTCCGTAGCACAATGCCTGCGTGTGGCGCATGCAGGAGCTGATTATGTACGCCTTACCACACAAGGGCTGCGCGAAACTGAAGCATTGAAAATAATCAAAACCGGACTGCGAGCCAAAGGTTGCACCATTCCGCTTATTGCCGACGTGCATTTCACACCAACAGTAGCGCTGGCTGCTGCCGCAATAGCCGACAAAGTACGCATCAATCCGGGTAATTTCGGCGCTTCGGCAGAAGAAGCGGATACGCATTTGCAACAACTGATAGCCGTATGCAAACACCACCGCACGGCGTTGCGCATCGGCGTAAACCACGGCTCGCTGTCGCCGCGCATAACCGAACACTATGGCGATACGCCGCAAGGTATGGTCGCATCGGCTATGGAACTGCTGCGTACATGCGCGGCGCACGATTTTAACCAAGTCGTAGTATCCATGAAATCAAGCAACACCCGCGTCATGGTCGAAGCCTACCGTTTGTTGGTTGCTTCAATGGATGCCGAAAATATGCGCTATCCCCTGCACTTGGGCGTTACCGAAGCAGGCGACGGCGACGACGGACGCCTGAAATCAGCCGTAGGAATCGGTACGCTGCTTGCGCAAGGATTGGGCGACACCATTCGCGTATCGCTCACCGAACCTCCCGAAAATGAAATACCTGTAGCTCAGGCTTTGGTTCATCTTGCCCCGCAATACCCGATTGCCGCAAACAACATTCAGCCAAAGACGACCACGCCCTTTACCCTCTGCCGCGACTACCATGCCGCAACCCGCGAAGAATTACTGCTGCGTATGGCTTGCGATGCCGGTGCACGTTTGCTCGACGGTGTAGCCGACGATTTTAAAATGAATGTCGTCATTGGCGGAAAACCATTGCCGGACACAGAGGCGGAAACGCTGTCGTTGGCATTGCTGCAAGCCGCGCGGGTACGTTTCACCCATCCCGAATACATCGCCTGCCCGGGCTGCGGACGGACGCTGTTCGACCTGCCCCGCACATTGGCGGACGTACGCGCCCGCACAGCTCACCTCAAAGGATTGAAAATAGCCGTCATGGGTTGCATCGTAAACGGTCTTGGCGAAATGGCGGACGCCGATTACGGCTATGTAGGCGCAGGACACGGCAAAGTTACACTGTACAAAGCCAAACAGCCCGTCAGGAAAAACATCCCGCAAGAACAAGCGGTAGACGAACTTGTAGCCCTCCTCAAAGAAGAAGGCGACTGGACAGAACGATAGTTGAACTGTTTAATCGTTGAATCGTTAAAATCCGCTCCAACAACGAATCCGAAGGATTCACATGTGTATAGAATAGCATATTATCCCACCCACATGCGCCCCCTACGGGGTCGCACCATACCGATTATCACCTATTTGCTATAAACATGCAATTCCTATCGGGATTGATTCAACAGCATATCCGCCCGCCCCGATTGTAATCTCTCCGTTACTTAACAAAAAATTGAAAAAAACACAAGTTACAAACCCGCGAGAACGGACAGCTAAACAATTCAACCCTTCAACATTTCAACAAAAAAACAGTTCAACATTTTCAACTAAACAAAAAAAACGTTATCTTTGTAGAATGATAACACAATAAAAAAACGCCATACACTATGCTACATACCGTTTATTTAGATGACACAACGACCAACGGCAAAAAACTTTTGAAAGAATTGCGCCGTTACAAAAAAGGTGTTCACTTCGATGCTGCTTCTGCAAACACCACTATAACAAAAGAATATATGACGATAGAAGAGTTTCGTACCGAAGCTAAAGCAAGCCTTACTAAAATACTAAACGAACATGGTATTCATTAGCAGGCAAGCCAAGCTCGATTTGGATAATATCGTGATTGGTTTGTTGGAGTGGGATAAAATTTCGCTTACGATTCCCGAAGTTATGCAGTATGTAGATGATATTGTGGATATTTGTTATCAGTTACATACCTTGCATTATCACCATAAAGCAACCTATAATGAACATGTTACATACGGCGCATACTCATATTTGTATAAGCGTACACGAAATACCATTTGGTATATTATTTACGATATAGACGCTATGGACAATATCTTCGTCAACAAAATCATCAGCAACTACATGACCCGCTCCTGACAAATTGAAAATGATTAACGATTAGCAGCGAAGCGAAACACAAAAAGAGCACCTTTTTAAAACGCCTATCCCCTACCCTATTAAAAATACTCAATTATAAATAGTTCCGAAAAGTTGGAATGTGAAAATCTGTTCCGATACCATTAAAATGTCAACTTCAAACTCATTCCGTAGCTTGGCAGCGGAGTATTTCTGGTACGCGCAGCTACTTGCACATCAGGCTCTAACGACAGCACGGATTTTTCGCCCACGTGCCAACTGAAATAACCGTTTTGGTGGTTCAGCCTTTTTGCGCTCGAAGGAGCGTCTATCTGCGACCAAATCCATGACGTAACAAAAGCGGCAGAAAACCACCCGACTAAATCGCCGTAAGGGTCTGCCGACATGGCTACAAGGAACGAAGCGCCGCCTACCGCCACAAATATAATGCCTTTTTTGGTTTCGCCATTGTAGAACTGCCCCAAGCCGGGGAACAGGAGCGAAAGCCCCCATGCCACCGTCGGATTTTTAGGGATAAAATCAGGATTCGGGGCAACAGTTTGCCGGTATGACGGTTGCGCATATCCATAGCCGTAATTTTGACGCGCGGAAGTGGTCAATTTGAATATGTCTTTGTCGCCGTTTGCATATTTAATAAGGGATATTGCCGAAGCCGGCAAGGTGTACAAAGGTCCGTCCTGTGCATTAAATTTCACATATTCCACTTCGTCCACGCCTACTTTGAGCACCTTAGCTATTACTTCGTTACCGTCGCGTTTCACGATGGTGTCCTGCGCGGCGGCGTTTATTACCGTTCCGGCAGCCAATGCCATTATTAAGACTATTTTTTTCATAAAAGTATTTTTTTCAAGTACAAAGATAGCATTTTTTTTCGGGAATCTTGCATTGATAAATAAAAAAATAATGCAATTATTTAATGGTGCAGCTAAAAATCTACATTTTTATATATTTCAATCATTTTTTTATATATTTTAGTCATTTTTTTACAATGTTATGCTATGGGACAAAACATGTTAGCGCATAATAATGGTAAAATTTTAGTAGGGTTATAAATATAATGAAACCAATATTATAGGATGGTATGACTTGTCGTTTATAATATTTATGTTATAAAAATACGGTATTTATTACGGCTTTGTTATTAGAGATGAGGGCGGATGGCGCTTTGCGGGATGGAGATGGCTATTTATTTTTCCATCAACCGGTAAGCGACAGCGGCGGCGCGGTCAAGGATTTCTTGTTCGCCACGGACTTGCCGGTGTTGCATCAGTATGTTGCCGTCGCAAATTACGGTGTCTATGCAACTGCCGTTAGCCGCATACACGAGGTTCGACACAAAATCAAAATTCGGCGTAAAGGCAGGCGTGCAGAGGTCAACGAGGCAAATATCGGCAAGGTATCCCGCTTCAATTTTCCCGCTGTGCAGGCGAAGGATTTTTGCGCCGTTGGCGGTGGCGCAATCCAGCGCATCCTGTGCAGGCATCGCCGTGGGGTCGTAGCGCCATGCTTTTTGTTGCAGGGCGGCGGTTTTCATGGCTTCTACCATATCCAGATTGTTGGACGACGCGCAACCGTCCGTACCGATACCGACCGTAACGCCCGCCCGCTTCATTTCTTCATATTTGAATTGAAATCCCGACGCCATTTTAAGGTTTGAATTGGGGTTGTGCACTACTTTCACGTCGTGGTCGGCAAGCATCGCTATTTCTTCGTCGTCGAGCCACACCGCGTGAGCCACCACGAGTTCCGGCGAAAGAAGTCCCAGCTTGCGAATGTAGCGCACCGGCGAAAGTCCGAACTGCGACACGGCATTATCATGCTCCGCGCGGCTTTCGGCAAGGTGAAGGTGGATGAGCAGACGGTTGGCGCGGGCAAAATCGCGCGTCCATTGCAGCAATTCAGCCGATACGGTATAAATGGCGTGCGGACCTACGGAGAATGTAATGCGGCTGCCGTATTTTTTGGCGTCGTCGAATAGTTGCAGGGTTTCGGCTTTGGTGGTTTCGGTATTGTTTTTGTTGAAAAAATCGAACTGCGCGGCGGCTACCGTCATGCGCAACCCCATTTCGTCAACAGCCCGCGCGGTGGCGTTAAAGAAAGGGTACATATCGAGCGCAGAGGTAGTGCCTGTTTTTATCATTTCGAGGCAAGCGAGTTTCGCGCCCCAATACACGTCTTCTTCGTTCATTTTGGCTTCGCGAGTCCATATCCGTTCATGCAGCCATTTTTCGAGCGGCATGTCGTCGCCCCAGCCGCGAAACAACGTCATGGCAGCGTGTCCGTGCGTGTTGATGAGTCCGGGGATGGCGGCTTTCCGTGTGCCGTCAAGGGTTGTTTGCGCCGTTACCGCAAGATTTTTTCCGACTTGTGCAATGGTGTTTCCTTCGATAAAAATATCGACGATGTCGCCATTGAGCCACACGTTTTTGATTAGAAGGGTTGTCATACCGACATATAAACCGCTATCCGTTCCAGTTCAAAAGGTGCAGGCAGTTGTCCGGCATGTACTTTACCCACCACGCCCGACGCAAAATTAAGATACAGCGGCACGTCAATATTATTAGGGCGGCGGGCTATTTTTTTACCGTTAATCCGCCATGTAATATAGCTGTCGTCCCACTCAAGCTGCACGGTGTAGAAACACTTGCTGCTGAGCGTTACGCGGCGGCATACTTTGTCGTCGTATTCATCATAATAGACGCCTGTTTCGAGTTTTTTGTTGCAAAAATTAAAGACGCTTACCGCAGGCGTTTTCGTACTGTGGTTAAGCCAAAAAGCATGATACACGTTTTTTACGGACGAAATCCGCAGTTTAACTTCAATTTTTCCTTGCTGCGGATTGAGGTGGAAATGTCCGGCGGTGTTAATCGTTCCGGACGTATAGCCGAAAGGACGAGGGATGAAGCCGTAGGTTTCGTCCCATGCCAGTCCTTGGCTGGCGGTCTGGTCGGTGAACAGGGTTAATACGTTATCGGACGCCTGTACATATCGCGCGTCAATGTTGTGCATTTCGACGTTCTGCGTATAGGTTTTCGACAGTTGGTTCAAACTCCAGAAAGGTTTTGTATTCCAGTGTTCCGCCAATACTTCGCCTTGGAAGTCGTCTTCAAACACGAGTTGCCAACGTTCAATTTCATTGAATACGTCGCCGTATTTTCGCTGCAAACGCCGATATTTTTTTACTGCTTTCCGACGCCACCGGCGGTAATCGTCCGACGCCATGATTTCACGGAATCGGGCGTAGCGTGCTTCATTTTTGCGTTGTTTACGCTCATAGCGGCGGGTTGAAGTCAAAAACCCAATGCCGGTAATATAATTAGATAATCCAAACATAACAAATAAGTTTAAGATGCAAATTATTTTTTATATTATGATATTCGACCACCACACAAGGCAGCTTTCATATTTGGTGTCAGCCACATATTGACAACGCATGTCATTACCATACCGGCAAAAATCAGCAGCAGTAATAACAGGGAAAAAAATTGTTTTCATAGTCGTATTTTTTAATCATTATATATTACAAAGATATTCAAAAAAAATACAATCTGAAGCAACTATTTAAAAAAAAAGATTCGAGAAAATTGTAATATACTGATTTCTAAATTATTGGCGGCATATAAATCATTGTTGTCCGGTAAACGCTGGAAATTGCTATAATTAAAATATAACTATCTGATAATCACACATAATTGTCTGTAACATAGCGATAAAACCAATGTTCCACAGCGCCTATAAACAGCAGATTCCTCAACTCCGCTCGGAATGACGGGGTTTTGCATCCCGGTAGGGATGCATCGCTCGGTAGAAGAAAGATTGCCTGCACCTAACGGCATACCGTCAGGTATGCCACCTAAAAAGACAAGGATACATTCCTACGGAATGTCGGGTTCAAGGTGTTTGTCGGTTTCTACCGAGCGATACAGTCCTACCGGACTGCCCCTTCGTTGGGTCGCATGTTTATAGAATAATCACGAACACAAGAATGTACGACCCCGTTGGTGCGTAGGCTCTGCCCGTTGGTGCGAGGTTCATACCTCGCGCCGTCTATCCCGCGAGGCTGCGCCTCGTTAAAACAAAAATAAATAACCGCCTGCGTGGAAGCGTGGGCGGTTTTTGCGGCATTCCGTGCCAAGCACGGAATGACAGAAAATTGGTTGCAACTTTAGCCCGAAAGGGCTGTATTTTCATAACCGCAGGTCATCGACCTGCGGGAGATACGCTACGCACTGCTGCCCGAAAGGGCAGGACTTATTTGTTGTGGTAAGTTTCAAGTCCTGCCTTTCAGGCAGCGCAAGCGCAGCCTGCTTGTCCGCAGGTCATCGACCTGCGGTTATGAAAATTCCGCCTTTCAGGCAACATAGCGTCTCAAAAACGAAGCCCTTTTATTTTCTTATTCATTTTTAATTTTCCAATAGCCGTTTTTGTCGGCGCCTATTCTTTCTATAATACCAAGAGACTTAAATTTTTGGAGATTTTTTTTAACAGCTCTTTCTGATATGAGTATTTTAACAGCCATTTCAGAAACTGTAGTATCAGGGTTTTCTTCAATCATAGCAAGTATTTTTTCTTGATTTACGGTGAACTTTACGGTGAACTTTACGGTGAACTTTTTTTCGCTAACCTCATCTTTTTCCGTGCTATATTTTCCGGCTTTCAAAATGTCCTGATTTGTAGTGTCTATCGCCTCAACTAAACTATTTATCTCTCCATTAACAAGTTTTAAAATAGCTGTCAGTTTATTTTCCAGCATATTTGAAAGATAATCTACTAATGGTTTTGCCTGTTCAAGTGTTGCATGAGCGCCGTCGGACGGATTTTTTCCTGTGAGCATATCGCATTGGTGCAGCGCGTCGAGGTAATTTTTGCGGTCGTCGGCGCGAAATACAATCATCGGATAATCGTTTTTGTACAAAACATAATTTACCAACAGCCGTGCAATTCTGCCGTTCCCGTCTTCAAAGGGGTGAATGCGAATGTAGCGATAGTGCAGCAATGCCGCCACTTCCGCAATTGACAAAAATCCGCGTTCTTCCTCTGTTCTGTACCAATTCAGCAAGTCGTTCATCAGCGAAGGTGTTTCTTCGGGCGAAGCATAGTCAAATATATCGCCGCTTGGCGTAATGACGGAGTTTGGACGGGATTTATACACGCCTACTTTGATTTTATAACGGTAATCGCCATCACGATTTAATTTATAAAAATCGCGTACTAAAATAGTTTGATTCAGTTCTCTTATAAAAATTTCGGATAATGTTCTGTCTTTGTCCTTTGCCACGGTTTTCATCAGTTCTAGCCCTACATTATGGGCTTTCATTTCTTCGTAATCCTGTATAGGAGCCGAGCCGATAGTATCGCCAAAAAGCAACAGTAATTTTGTTTGACCATAAGTTAAAGTATTGCCTTCCAAATGGTTGGAGTTGTAGTTAAAATCCACCATAAACTGCTGGTCAATATCTCGTTGCAGTTTCGGTTCGAGCGGTTGCTTCGACAGCCATTCCCTGTATAATTTTTTGATATTTGCCATCTCTCGCTTAATTTTTAATTTAAAATCTCACCAAATATTCCATTTAAAATTATATATTTTGACAATTTTTGCAAAGATACAAGATTATTTTTGATTTGTAATCAGTTGTTGAAAAGTATTCCCTGTTGGCGCGTAGGCTCTGCCTTGCGCCGTCTATCCCGCGAGGCTGCGCCTCCGGTTGTTCAGAGGATAGGGCGACAAAAATAGGGAACAAAACAAAATAATATCGTATCTTTGGCACAGATTTTGTGAACTGTTTAAATAACTAATTAAATGTGATTATTATGAGTAGTTTTAAAAACAAAAATGTATTGATTACCGGCGGCGCTTCCGGCATTGGGAAAATCATGAGCCGGCTGGCGCTTCAACGCGGCGCAAACGTGATTGTCTGGGATGTTAACCAAAAAGGACTTGACGACATGTTCAATGAATTTGTACTTATCGGCAACATCCATACGTTTCATGTCGATATTGCGCAACCGTCGCAAATCAAGGCGGCTGTGGAAGCGGTAAAGCGGGAGTTCGGGTATCTCGACATTTTGATTAATAACGCAGGCGTAGTAACCGGAAAGTATTTTCATGAACATTCGGACGAAGAAATACTGCGTAGCCTCGGCGTCAACACGTATGCGCCGATGCTGATTACACGGCTGTTTTTAGACGGCATGTTGCAGCGCAACCGCGGGCACATCTGCAATATCGCCTCTATGGCTTCGATGATTTCAGTGCCGAAAATGGCTGCCTACGTTGCCAGCAAATGGGCTATCATGGGGTGGTCGGACAGCCTGCGGCTGGAAATGGAGCAACTGAACAAAAACATCCATGTAACGACCGTTGCACCTTATTACATAGACACCGGAATGTTCAACGGCGTGAAAGCAATAATCCCGCTTTTAAAACCCGAAAAAACCGCGGCGAAAGTAATCCGCGCCATCGAACGCAACCGGATTTATAAAGGTATGCCATGGAGCTACAATTCCATACGACTCCTGCAAGGCATACTGCCTGTGAGGCTTTTTGACCGTATCGTCGGCAGATGGATGGGAATGCACCAAAGCATGAAAAATTTTGTCGGAAAAAACATATCGAACTAACAGTAAGCAATCATGGAAAATACACGTAAGGATAAAATCATAGAAATGTTGGCAGCCCAACGCGCGTTTTTTGCTACGCATCAAACCAAAGACATTGGTTTCAGAATCGGACAGCTGAAACAGTTTAAAGCCGCGATATTAAGGTATGAAACAAGGCTCTACGAAGCCTTGCGGCAAGATTTGCACAAGTCGAAAGAAGAGGCTTTTTTGACGGAAATCAGTATTGTCATCGGCGAAATTGACTACCATATTGCGCACCTGAAACGCTGGGCAAAGCCTGTGCGCGTATGTACGCCCTTGTCGCTGATGCCGTCGCGTAGCAAAATCATGTACGAGCCGTTGGGCGTGGCGTTGATTATTGCGCCGTGGAATTATCCGTTCCAACTGTTGATGAACTCGTTGGTAGGCGCAATCTCGGCGGGTTGCTGCGCTGTGCTGAAAGCGTCGCCCTACGCGCCCGCCACCGCAGCGGTGATGGAGGCGATGGTCAAAGACTGTTTTCCCGCACACTACGTCGGCGTTGCGCAAGGCGGGCGGGAAGTGAACGCGCTGCTTCTGGAGCAGCGTTTCGACGTCATCATGTTCACCGGTAGCCCTGCTTTGGGTAAAATTGTGATGCAGGCAGCCTCGAAACACCTGACGCCTGTGATTCTTGAGTTGGGCGGAAAAAGTCCGTGCATTGTGGACAAAGACGCGCGTATAGACATTGCCGCAAAGCGCATTGCATGGGGGAAAACTATTAATGCGGGACAAACCTGCATCGCCCCCGACTATCTTTTCATCCACCGCAGCGTGAAAGATGCGTTCATCGCACATTTTAAGGAAGCCATTACACAAATGTATGGGCACGATTGTAAAGCTAGCCCCTATTATGCGCGGATAATCACGAATAATGCCATGGAACGGCTGAAAAAAATGCTGCAGCACGGCGACATTGTATATGGCGGCGACGTTGATGATTCGCAGCGATATATTGCTCCTACGTTGATTGATAAAGTGCAGCCCGACTATCCCATTATGCAGGAAGAACTATTTGCGCCCATTTTGCCTATCATGGAATTTGACCGCATAGAGGAAGCGCTCGACTATGTGAACGCGCATGAAAAGCCGCTCGCTTTCTACTATTTCGGGACTAACCGTAACGCCAAAGCGGCGCTGCTCGCCACTTCCTCAGGGGGCGGATGTATCAACGACACGTTGATGCACATAGCCAACCACCGTCTTCCGTTTGGCGGCGTGGGCAACAGCGGTATGGGGAAATACCACGGTAGAGAAAGTTTTCTCGCGTTTAGCAACCAACGAGCTATCGTATATTCGCCTACATGGATAGATATGGCAGTGAAATATGCGCCGTATAAATATTTCGGATGTATAAAAAAACTGCTTTAGCGCGTTATTTTTCTATTTCGGTTGTTTTTTAGGAAACCAACCTTTGTTTACCCGCTCGCGTTGTTGAAAAATTTCCAATATACTCCAGAATGAACTGAACGCACATACGCCAAGTAGAGAGGAAAAAAATACATTGTGTACCCATATTGCCGCCACAGCGCAGGCAATACCGAGCAACAAAAATATCCACCAGCATTTTACGCCGAAATGGTATTCGCTTTTGACTACAATGGGATGAAAAAAACCGATTATCAGAAAAGTACAGAACCCTATTAATATACCTGTGAGATGGTGTGTAGTAAGGAATGTAGTGAATGTATCCATGCTTGTTACTTTATTATATTACAAAGTTAGGAAATGAATTTTAAAAATCAAAATAATTTTCTTGCAAAAAATAACATGCAATGATATAAAAATTGGAAAATGAACGTATTTTTACTACCTTTGCATGAAATTTGCTAATAGGGTAATTAAATAGCTTTATAAACCTCAAATTTGTACTATATACTATGCAAGTAACTGTTTATCCGTCGGTAATTAAGGGGGCGCTCAACGCTCCTGCTTCCAAAAGTATGACGCAGCGCGCTATTGCCGCAGCCGTGTTGTCGAAAGGTAAAAATGTCATTCAACGCGCTTCTGTTTGCGACGATGCGCTGGCTGCCCTCCATATTGCGGAGGCGTTAGGCGCTACGGTTGTACGCAACAACACTACGTTCACCATTACCGGCAATTTTTCGGCAGAAGCGGGTACAGTACTGCCTTGCAATGAATCGGGCTTGTGTATGCGTATGTTTGCGCCCATTGCCGCGCTGCTTTCCGAGCCGGTGGTGCTTACAGGCGAAGCGTCGTTACGCAACCGCCCTGCCCACATGGTTACCGAAGTGCTTACCCAACTCGGCGCTTTGTGTACGGCTAACGAGGGCGACGGAGCGTTGCCTATCACTATCAAAGGTCCTATCAAAGGTGGAAATATTACTGTGGACGGCTATCAAACATCGCAGTTGCTCACAGGATTGCTTATGGCATTGCCGTTGCTCGGCGAAGATTCGGAAATTACTGCCGTAAATCTGACCAGCAAATCGTATGTGGATATGACGATACAGTTACTAAGACAATTCGGCGTATTAATCCGTAAAGAAAGAGAAGGTTTCTACAAAATACGCGGTCGTCAGCGTTATGCGCCGCAGACCTATGTGGTAGAAGGCGACTGGAGCGGGGCTGCATTTTTGCTCGTTGCCGCTGTGCTGAAAGGAGATGTAACGATATACAATTTATACGGTAATTCCAAACAACCCGATAGCGCCTTGTTGAAAATATTGACATTAGTAGGCGCAAACATTGTAGTGAACGAACAAGATATACAAGTAACGAGCATACCTCCGGCGTTGAAGTCTTTTCAATTCGACGCTTCGGGCTGCCCTGATTTGTTTCCTCCGTTGGTCGCATTGGCTGCTTATTGCCACGGCGTGTCGGTCATTTACGGCGCAGACCGTTTGAAAATCAAAGAAAGCGACCGGGCATTGACATTGCAGGAAGAATTTTCGAAACTTGGCGTTAGAATTGAATTAATAGATAATTCCCTGAAAATACACGGCGGTTTGCCTATTCAAGGCGGGGTAACCGTTGCGGCGCACAATGACCACCGCATTGCGATGGCGCTTGCCGTCGCGGCTTTGGCAGCCGAAAATGCCCTGACGATTGACGGCGCGGAATGTGTCAATAAATCATACCCCGATTTCTTTTCCGATTTGAAGGCGTTGAAAGCCGAAGTGAAAACGGATAGCTGAAAACGGTTATTCTACATACAGCACAAGCCCTTTCAGATATTCTCCTTCGGGATGGTATATATTAATAGGATGGTCGGCGGGCTGCGTGAGTTGGTGCAGGATGCGCACGTTGCGCCCTGCCATGGCGGCAGCTGAAAAAACAGCATTGCGAAAGTCTGTTTTGCCGACCACCTGCGAGCAACTGAACGTAAAGATAATCCCACCCGATGCAATACGGCTGAAAGCGGCGGCATTCAACCGCTTGTATGCTTGCAGGGCGTTGTGCAACGCGCCTTTGTGTTTGGCAAAGGCAGGAGGGTCGAGTATTATTGCATTATAAGCATTGGGTTCGCTGCGGCGCAGAAAGTCGAATGCGTCGGCGGCAATGGCTTCATGCGGTGCGGCAGCTGAAAAATTTAATGCCGCATTACGGTTTGCCAATTCTATGGCGCGTTGCGAACTGTCAACCGAACAGACATTTGCCGCGCCTCCGCCCAGTGCATATACCGAAAATCCGCCTGTGTAGCAAAACAGATTGAGTACGGAGCGACCTTTCGCATAGTGCGATAACAACTGCCGGTTGTCGCGCTGGTCAAGAAAAAAACCTGTTTTCTGTCCTTGTTCCCAATCCACCGCAAAACGATAGCCGTTTTCGAGCGCGATATTTTCCGGCGTTCCTGCACGGTAAAGGTAACTGTCTGCCACGGCTTCATTCGCCGTACTTGCAAGGGTTGCCGAACTTTTGTCGTAAACCGCCGACAGTTGTTCGCCGTAAATTTTCTGCAAAGCGGCAACAATGTCTGCGCGTGCGCGGAACATGCCGATAGAATGAGCTTGCAGCACTGCCGTGTTGCCGTAAATGTCAATGATAAGCCCCGGCAGGTTGTCGCCTTCGCCGTGTACGAGGCGGTAAGCCGTTGTGTCGGCGCAGTGCAACGCAGCCGTCCGTAACGCCTGTGCTTTGCGCAGCGTGTCTTCCCAAAATGCCGCCTCTGCGGCGCATGGCGTAAACGACAGAATCCGTACGGTAATAGAGCCGTTCTGGTAATGTCCAGCAGCTAAAAAATCGCCGTCGTGCGACAGTACTTCTACCACATCGCCTTCTTCTGCGTTGCCTTCATACCGCGCTATTGCGCCCGAAAACACCCACGGATGAAAACGCCGCAACGAGTCTTCGCGCCCTTTTTTCAAAAATAAACGCATCATACTATACAATCATTTAAGGTACATTTTTCTGCATCCGTTTCAAATTCAATGGTTACATGATGAATTTCGAACCGGTCGCATATTTCTCTGATATTTTTTTTCAATGGTTCATATTCGGTACATAAACCTAAGTCTGTAACCACGTGCAGCGTCATGATATGTTGTTCGCCGTCTAACGTCCAAAGGTGCATATCGTGGATATGCAACACGCCGGGCAACGACAGAATCGCCGCTTCCAATGCTTCTACATCCACATCTTCGGGAATTTCTTGCAAGAACACTTTCATCGTACCTTTCAAATTCTTATACACATTGCTCAGTACCCATACGCAAATCACGACCGACAGTACAGGGTCAATCCACGGAACGTCTATAAATAACATCACTACGCCGGCTACGAACACCGCCACCCAGCCCAATACGTCTTCCATAATGTGCAGGAAAAGCGCCCGCTCGTTGAACGACTTGGCTTTTTTCATTTTGAACGCCGCAAAGCCGTTTACCGTAATGCCCAACACAGCCAGCAGCAACATACCTTTGGCGTCGGTAACGTCCGGCGTGATAATCCGTTCTATACTTTCTTTAATAATGAATATTGAGCCGACGATGAGTACGATGGAAAGAAACAACGCGCCCAATAACGAAAAACGGCGGTAGCCGTATGAATATCGCTTGTCGCGTCCGCGTTTCGACACTTTTTGCAACGCCCACGAAATGCCTAACGAAATGCTGTCGCCGAAATCGTGGAAAGCATCGGACAGGATAGATATGCTGTTGGTTATCAATCCGCCTGCTAACTCAATGACAGCAAATCCGATATTCAGCAAAAATACCAGCCTGATGTTTTTCGTGGACTTTTCCGACGTATGGTGGTGATGATGATCCATAGCGCAAATATACATAAAAAAAATGATATAAAATGTGGTCAACGTGCGCCGTGAGGATTTTTATCCTAACAGACAATGATTTCTCCAATTTTTTTTAGCTTTTTCCGGAGAATTTGATGCGCTTCTACAAAAAATAACACATTAGCAGTGAAATAGTTGCATTTTTAATATAAAATTAATATATAAAACATAGTTATATTTAAATAATATATCTTACCTTTGAAACAAATTAATGCTGATTTTAGAAAAATGTATAAATATTATTGCATAAGTACTTAAAATTTAAATATCATGAAGAATGTTTTATTTTACTCATTTGCCGTATTAGCCGCATTAGCCTGCATGATAAGTATGCAACATTGCGAAGATTCACCGGATACAAAAGTCGAAGAACCTTTTAACCCTCCGGCAGCCGATACCTGCGGATGGAATTGGGATGTTGTGCCGACCGACACCGTAATTAGCGTGAGGAGCGAGGAAGCCTTACTCTCGTGCCTCGTTTGTGAAGACGGCAATGTACCGCCTGCCATTGATTTCGACAAACAAATGGTGTTGCTCGCACACGGTACGGTGCAGGGCGAGATTGTGCAGGTTACGTATGCGCTGACAGAGTCGAGTGGTTTTTACACTTTCAACGTGAGAGTGAAAATAGCCAAAGCCCAAACACAATCAACGAAAGCAGGTATAACAACAAGCGCCGTTGAATCGGGCAGTAATGATTGGGCGATAGTAGAGATTATTGATAAAATCAATGCTAAGCCGCAATTGCACTTAACTGTTGATGACTTTCCGATAGGCTATTATTGTGATATCATGCTCCCATCGATAATAGAATGGACTAATATGGAACGCCCTGCCGACGCCTATAATTACCCCGCATATCCGTGTATGGATGAATGGGGAGAGATAGAAGGAGGCTACATGGGGCAAAGGGATGCCTGTCAAATTCCGGAAGACATCGTAAAAAACATGTCCACGCAGGCATTGATACAGGCTTTTTGGGAATATCCTTTTTTTAGTTTGCTTCCCGGAGGCTTGAGAGCTGATCACAAAACCGCTATTGAAGATTTAGACAAATATTTTTCCACCGCCTACAATGAATTGAAGGCTCGGCAAGATGCCGGCGTCCTGATGAAAGAACGATACTTGTTGTTAGACCCTATGAATTTAGCACTCTTTCATTCTATTTATGTAATTTCTTTCGAAGTACTAATCTCACAGCCTTGTTTTTTATCGGGAATGCCATTGGCGGATAAAAAAGAATTGTGTGCATGGTTATTATATAAAGATGATTTATGGCAAAGTGATGAAGACCTTGCAAATTATCATCGTAGAATAACCTACACATTAATAGGAAGGATTATGCAACAAGGAGAATATGATCCGTTTTTAGCGGAAATAAATACCCATTCGTATTTAAGCACTTTTCTCACTAACGACTATGCATGGGGCGATTTTTCGGAAGAATTGGAAACCTTGGTTAAGGGTCATGCGGAAGAATTTCTAAATGATTGAAATTTTACGATAGTAACCAATAGGCGAAATTCGGAGCGGTTTTTTATACTATCTCAAAAAAAGAATTAACCTCAGAGGAATAAGTTTTGTAGTAAAGAAAGAAATTATTATCTTTGCGCGCTCTTTCGTAAGAAAGTCTATACATAATGTCTAATCCGTTAAATTTTAAAAACAGTTAAAAATGACTAAATTAAACGATGAAATCCTCAATGAGGATGAAGTACAAATCCCCAAAAAAGAGGATGAAATTATTGATGTGGCAGCAGAAGTAGCATCAGTAGAAGACGTTTTGCCTAAAAAACGTGTAAACAACGCTTCTGTCGATAACAGCTCCTTTGATTGGGATGCTTTTGAAGAAGATGCGGCGCTTGACGGCGTTGCCAAAAAAGAGGTTGAAAATCAGTACACCCAAACCCTGTCGAAAATCATTGAAAACGACGTGGTGGAAGGCACTGTGATGAACGTGAACAAACGCGAAGTAATCGTAAACATCGGTTATAAAAGCGAAGGCGTCATCAACATCAACGAATTTCGCTACAATGCCGACCTGAAAGAGGGCGACAAAGTGGAAGTATATGTAGAAAACGCCGAAGACAGGCATGGGCAGTTGATGCTTTCGCACAAGAAAGCACGCGCAATGCGCTCATGGGACAGAGTAAATCTGGCATTAGACTCGGACGAAATTGTAAAAGGTTACATCAAATGCCGTACGAAAGGCGGTATGATTGTGGACGTTTTCGGCATCGAAGCGTTCCTCCCCGGCTCGCAAATAGACGTGAAGCCCATCCGCGATTACGATATATTTGTGGACAAAACCATGGACTTTAAGATTGTGAAAATCAATAACGAATTCCGCAATGTAGTCGTATCGCACAAAGCGCTTATCGAAGCGGAACTCGAAGCGCAAAAAACAGAAATCATCAGCCGTCTTGAAAAAGGACAGGTACTTGAAGGCACGGTGAAAAACATCACCGCATACGGTGTGTTTATCGACCTTGGCGGCGTAGACGGTTTGATTCATATCACCGACTTGTCGTGGGGACGCATCACGCACCCTGAAGAAATTGTAGAGCTTGACCAAAAGATTAATGTGGTTATTCTTGATTTCGACGATTCAAAAAAACGCATTGCGCTTGGGTTGAAGCAGCTCACCCCGCATCCGTGGGATGGTTTGGACGAAAACCTGAAACAGGGCGACAAAGTAAAAGGTCGCGTAGTGGTTATAGCCGACTATGGTGCGTTTGTCGAAATCCAACCGGGGGTAGAAGGGTTGATTCACGTGTCGGAAATGTCGTGGTCGCAACACTTGCGCAGCGCACAGGACTTCATGAAAGTAGGCGACGAGGTAGAAACCGTAATCCTCACGCTCGACAAGGAAGAACGCAAAATGTCGTTAGGCATCAAACAGCTGAAACCCGATCCGTGGGCTACGATAGCCGAACGGTATCCTGTAAACTCGCACCATCAGGCAAAAGTGCGCAACTTCACCAATTTCGGCGTATTTGTTGAACTCGAAGAAGGCGTAGACGGCTTGGTACACATCAGCGACTTGTCGTGGACAAAGAAAATCAAACATCCGGGCGAGTTTACCGCTATCGGGCAAACGCTTGAAGTGGTAGTGCTCGAAGTGGATCAAGAAAGCCGCCGCCTCAGTCTCGGACACAAACAACTGGAAGAAAATCCGTGGGATGTGTTTGAAACCATATTCCTTGTAGATTCGATACATGAAGGCACGATTACGTCTATCGCCGACAAAGCGGCGGTGGTGTCGTTGCCGTATGGCATAGAAGGCACGGTGTCGACAAAACAACTCGTGAAAGAAGATGGTACGGTAGCCAAAGTCGATGAAAAAATTCCATTTAAAGTAATAGAGTTTAATAAAGGCGCGAAACGGATTACCTTGTCGCATACCCGCACTTACGAAGACGCAAAGCGCGAAGCGGAAGTGAAAGAAAAGAACGAGGAAACCGAATCTACACAAAAAGTGGTGAAAAAACTCCATGCAAATTTAGAAAAAACCACGTTGGGCGACATCAGCGAACTGGCTGCTTTGAAGTCCGAAATGGAAAACAACTGATGAGGAAACTTGCAGCTATCGTTGCTGTAGCGCTGTGCGGCATAAGCAGCCTGCCGGCTCAAATGTCAAAACAAGAGCAGGATGAATATGTAAAATACGGACAGTTGCTCTACTACATTAGCAATAGCTATGTTGATTCGGCAGACATGCACAAGCTGGTAGAAAAAGCCATTGTGGCAACGTTGCAAAACCTTGACCCACATTCTACCTACCTGAGCGCCGACGAAGTAGAGATGTCGAACGAACCGCTGCAAGGAAGTTTTATGGGTATCGGCGTAGAATTTAATATTCTGTCCGATACCCTTATTGTTGTCAGCCCCATAGCAGGCGGACCGTCGGAAATGGTAGGCATCAAAGCCGGCGACCGCATTGTGGCGGTGGACGGACAAAACATCGCCGGCGTAGGCATCAAAAACAACGACGTGTATAAACACCTGCGCGGGCAAAAAGGCTCGGTGGTGCACCTCGACGTCATGCGCAACGGCGTAGCCGGCACGCTGCAATTTAAAGTTACGCGCGACAAAATTCCCCTGCACAGCCTCGACGCCGCCTACGAAGTGTCGCCCGGCTTGGTGTACTTGCGTTTAAGCCGTTTTTCGATGACTTCGGTGCAAGAAATTGAAGCGGCGATGGCAACGTTCAAAAGGCAACCCGACAACCTCATCCTCGACCTGCGCAGCAATAGCGGCGGCGTGTTGCAGACTGCCGTTGACCTTGCCAATCAATTTTTCGACAAAGGACATGTGCTGGTCTATAACGAAGGACGGCAACGCCCGAAAACAATAGACGTGTCGGACGGCAAAGGCTTTTTCAAAACCGGCGGCTTGGCGGTGCTGATTGACGAAGGCAGCGCCTCGGCAAGCGAAATAGTGGCAGGCGCCATACAGGATTGGGATCGCGGCGTTATCATCGGGCGGCGCTCGTTCGGCAAAGGCATGGTGCAGCAACTGATGCCTTTCCGCGACGGCGCGCAGCTGCGCCTTACGGTGTCGCGCTACCATACGCCTACGGGGCGCGTCATCCAACGCCCTTATAATGCGGACAAAGTGGAAAACTATTATGCCGAAATCTACAAACGCTACTCCAACGGCGAAGTGTACGACAAAGACAGCATCCGTTTCCCCGATTCGCTGAAATACTACACCCTGAAAGAACACCGCTTGGTGTATGGCGGCGGCGGCATTATGCCCGATATTTTTATGCCGCTCGATACGGCGTACCACTCCGCCTACTTTTCAAAAATGGTGCGCATGGGGATATTATACCAGTTTGCGCTCTCCTATATGGATACGCGCCGCGCCGCATGGCAGCAGCAATACAGGACGTTTGCCGCTTTCGACAAGCAGTTCCATGTAGACGACGCCCTGCTCGACGCGTTGGCGGACTATGCCGAGCAACGGCAGCTGCCGCGCAACGACGCCGACCTTGCCGTGTCGGACGTAGAAATCCGTATGCTGCTGAAAGCGTATATCGCCCGCATCCTGTGGGATACAGGGCGGTTCTATGAAGTCGTAAACCAGTCCGATAAGGCATTTCAAAAAGCGGTAGAAGTGTTGCTTATCAAAAAATAATTTCTACCTTTGCACCCAAATAATGACACTTTGAGACTATGTACAGCAGCCTATATACCCTTTTATCCGCTGCCGGAACTACTCCGGCAAGTAAAAGATTTTTAAGCACGCTCCGGCATCCGTCTCCCAAAATTCCGGAGATGTCTCCCGAAATTCCGGAGACGTCTCCCAAAGTTCCGGAGACGTCTCCCAAAAGTCCGGAGACGTCGCCCAAACTTTCAATTTTATTAACCCGCTCCCCCGCAATGGAGCATAAATACATGTATTAGGAGTATGGGAAAAAATTACATTCCAAGAAGCATCTCCAAATTTACGGAGTACATTAAAATCGCCATGAAAAAGGCGCTGGAGAATCACAGCGCGTACGGGATTCCGCATGAAGCGGCTGCCGCCATGCTGCCGACGTTCGACCGCTACCTTGCCGCCGAAGCGCTGGCTGCCGACCCCGATACGGCGACCACCGGCAACCGCCGCGAACGCGACTCGGCGAAAAATGAATTGACGGCGCTGTGGCGCGCGTTTATCAACGAGTATATCCGCTACAACGCGCGTGTGCCGGAAGCCGATCTCGAAGTGTTCGGCATCAAGCGCAGCGACGGTACGCGGACGCCCGCCGGCGTGCCCGACGAAACAGGCGTGGTGGTTGTCAAGCGCGTGGGCGCGTTCCGGTTTGAGGCGCAGGTGCTCGATAGCGCCACCGGCAAGTCGAAAAACCCGAAGTATGCCACCGGCAGCTACCTCTACGTAGCCATCACCGAGCTGAACACCGAACCGCTGCACGAAGACGAGTTCCGCAAACGCGACTTCGCGTCGAACAACAAGCACGTCCTCGACTTCGCGCGCGAGCAGGTAGGCAAGGAAGCGCACATCTTCGCGCGGTACTCCAACCCGCACGGAAAGGAAGGTCCCGCGGGGGCTACGGAAACGATAGTTATTAATTAAAATATATAACAGGTTATGGAAAATCAAATTATCAAGTTTTTAATCACAAATCAAAATAGATTAACTTTTAAATTATACTGTATATGAGCAATTATTCAACAAAAAAGATTTTTTTTAGCGGAATCGCTTTGTGTCTTTTGGTTCTTTTGTCCTGTTCACACGAAAAAGAAGGCGCTACGCTTTTTCCGAAGCCGGACGGTAGCCGTATCGCTATAAAATATACGCAACTGCATGTGGATACGATACGGCTTAACGACGAAGGTGTGGAATGTTCGTTGTCAGGGTTTTCGGGCGTCAATCATGACGGCGATTATTATTTTGTCGACAGCCGGTTGTGCCGGTATTATGTGTTTGACGTGAACGGCAATTTCAAAAAATATCATTTGGGATACGGACCGGGTCCCAAAGAAACTACCGCCGGAATAGAATTGTGCTGTATGTTGCCGGATACAAGTTTGTTTATGTTGGGCACTCGGATCGACTATTTAGTGTACGATAAGAATTTCGACAAGAAAACGCATTTCATGTCGCATCATTCGCACATCACCGCGTCCGACGTTCCCGATTTGTCCGCCGATTGGAGAACTTATTCGCACGATGTAATATGCCGGACGTACAATAACAAAATATATATCGGTATGTTTTCGGAGCATTCTGAGTTTAATTATTTAGAGAATACAAAGGCTTATTTGAAAAAATCCAATCATATACTGGAAGCAGACCTTGCGTCGGAGCATGTCGGGAAAATGTACGCTACGGGCTATCCGCCCATCTATCACGAACATCCCTACGATTACAGCGTGTATTCTTATAGGATAAATTTTGATATAGACCGTACGGGCAATTTTTATGTAAGCTACGAAGCCGATTCTTTAATATATAAGTATGATAGTGATTACAATCCATTGTGTTCGTTTGGATATGCAGGGACGAATATACGCATGAAAATAAGCAGCGTTAGCGGTTATTCCGGCATGAAGAATTATTTTAAAACAGACATCATGAATAATGGTTTCTACGATTGGCTTGAATATGTTGACGAAACCGGCTTGTTGTTCCGTTCCTATAAAAAAGGCAGCCACGAGGCTTCCGACGGACTTCAGATTTATTCGGATACCGGATTGTTGGCGGATGTTGCCGTTCCTAAAGACCTGAAAGTGGCGGGATACGTAGCGCCGTACTATTATTCGCAAGCCATCGCCGACCCGGAAAAAGAAACATTGACGGTGTACCGGTTTAAGTTGTCCGAGTAAAAAATATTGTGGGGCGAAAATAATATCTTTATATTTGCGCTAAGTTTTTAATAATAAAGAAATATGAAAATATATTTAATAGGTACGTTCAGTGTATGGTGTTGCCTTATGGGTTGTACACAGCATCATGTTTTTGTGAATGAAATAGCCGGATTTGAACAACGCTATACCCTTTCGGAGGAAAAAATATTATTGGATGCCGATATTCTTTTTCCGTTAAAAATGAATTTTTTGGATGATTCCACCATTGCGATAGCGGAATTACAAGACGAGTATGCGGTTCATATTTTTAGAGTAAGCGGGGATACGCTCCATCTAACAGATAGGTTAGGACACAAGGGCGAAGGTCCTAATGAAATAAGATTCAATGCAAATACGCTTCAAAAAGATACCTATAATCAGTCGGAAGGCGTGTGGATTGGAGATAGTCGATGGGTGCAATTCCATCCGTATCATAAAGAGCCGGATACGTGGGATGACAAGTATGCGGAAATAAAGCGGCTACCGTCAAATTTATTTCCGGCAACAGAATGTTTTATTATGGAAAACGATTATTTATTAGGCACTTCATCCGCTATAGACCGCCAAGTTTTTCTCTATTCTTTAACGAATGACTCTATCTCGGAATATGATTTTTATCCTGTTTCTTCAAACTCATACAACCCGCGTGATTCAAAAAATGTGTTTAGCGGCGCTATGGAAATCAAACCCGATAAATCAAAATTTGTGTTTGCCTATACGTTTGGGAAAGCGCTTAGTGTTGTTTCCGTGCAAAATATGTCCGAACCTATGTATATTACCTTCAAAGGCGCTCCATTTCCCCAGCATGTTACACCACAAGAGTTAGAGAATCTTCCGATACAATATATCCGGTTATATACTACCGATAATTTTATTTATGCGCTGTATGCCGGCAAAATGGTTAAAGATTTGGAAAATGCCGGAGAGTCGCAACCCTTATCGGTACACGTATTCAAATGGGACGGCACGGCGCATTGCGAGTTACAGTTAAATCAATTAATAAACTGTTTATGCGTGGATGAAAAAACACGTTCGCTGTATGGAATAAATCCAATGGCTGAAGAATCTTCGGAATGTTATCGGTTTGCCCTTCCGGAAGCCATGTTTACTGACTAAAATATATAATTATGATGAAATTAAAGAATTTCGTATGTCTGTTTTTGTTACTTTGTTTTTATAGCAATATTTCTGCTACAGACCCTATCATTATAGGACAATGGTATAATGATAATAAAACTTCTAAAAGTGCGATGTATTTTCTTGCAGGCACTGAATTTATTGAATTAATTGCAAATAATACCTTGCAAAAAGGTACGGTAAATGCTATTTTATACAAATTGGAAAATAAGAAAAAGCGTACAACAATTAGTGTCATCAAACCGCATTTGTATGCTGTTTTAGCCGATAAAAAAATGGGGAAAGAATTGTTGCCGGATAATATTCCATTGGCGTATTTGGAAGAAAAAGGCAAGGAAGTTGTGTTACGGATAGATATTTCAAAATATAAGATTTCGTTACCCCCCGAAGGGGTTTTTGTAGGGCTTGAATACATGGGCGAAGTAAAAAGTATAACAGATAAAGATATTGACACTGGATTTGATAATAGCCCATTTGGAATATTTTATAGCAATACCACAATCTATACTACGGATGATGTATGTTATTCAAAATGGCAAGGTAGAATATCGGAGAACGACCCAAGAAATAAACCGCTGTGCAGTTTATTTGGTATAGAAGTTAAATGAGTATAGGCGAATTTTAGCCCGAATAGTTTTTTTAATGCTGTTTTTTTTGTATTTTTGAAGTTCTAAAATACTTTATAAATACGATGTGTACATTCCTTATAGCCTTGATTTTTATGGTGGGTATGTATTTTCTTTACGGAAAATATATGGACAGGATATTTCAAACGGACAAAACCCGCCCTGTGCCTTGCGTAACCCATGCCGACGGCGTGGACTATGTGCCGTTGCCTACGTGGAAAGTATTTCTCATACAGTTTCTCAACATCGCAGGGCTTGGTCCTATCTTCGGCGCGGTAATGGGGGCTATGTACGGACCGGTCGTGTTTCTGTGGATTGCTTTCGGAACGGTATTTGCCGGCGCGGTGCACGATTATTTTTCGGGTATGATTTCTATCCGCAGCGGCGGCAAAAGTTTGCCCGAAATCATCGGTCGCGAACTCGGATTGACGGCGAAACAGGTGATGCGCGTATTTACCGTATTTTTAATGGTATTGGTGGGTGCGGTTTTTGTGTCGGGACCGGCTGATTTGCTTACCTCGCTTACCGGCGGAGCGGTTGATTACCGTATATGGGTAGCCCTTATTTTTTGTTACTACATCATTGCCGCGCTGTTCCCGATTGATAAAATTATTGGTAAGGTATATCCTTTGTTTGGCGTTGCGCTGCTGTGCATGGCATTGGGTGTGTTAGCCGCTTTGTTTTTTCATACCGGAAACATGGTAGAACTCACGCCCGAAACGTTTCGCAACATGCACCCCGACGCCGCTAAATTGCCGATATTCCCGATGCTGTTCATCACGGTGGCTTGCGGCGCAATTTCCGGTTTCCATGCTACACAGTCGCCGCTCATGGCGCGTTGTATCAAGACGGAACATGACGGACGAAAAGTGTTTTTCGGCGCAATGATTATCGAAGGCATCGTCGCGCTGATATGGGCTGCGGCGGCTATGGCGTTTTTCAACGGTACGTCGGGGCTGCACGAATTTATGGCGGCTAATAAAAATAATGCGGCGGCGGTGGTTAATGCTATTTCAAACCACTGGCTCGGCTCGGTGGGCAGCGTGTTGGCATTGTTGGGCGTAGTAGCCGCGCCCATCACGTCTGCCGATACGGCATTCCGTTCAGCCCGCCTGATGATAGCCGACATGTTTACCTATTCGCAGAAGACGCTTGTAAAACGTATTGTTGTGGCTGCGCCGTTGTTCATCGCGTCGTTCGTTATTTTACAACTGAATTTTGATGTGATTTGGCGTTATTTTGCATGGGGCAATCAAACCCTTGCGGTGTTTACGCTGTGGGCTATCACGGCATACCTGTTCAGGGCGAAGAAAAACTATTGGGTCGCGCTCGTCCCCGCTGTGTTTATGACGGCGGTGTGCATCACTTACATTCTGGTAGTAGTCCTATGACCGACAAAACGCTTGAGAAATTGCAAACGCTGGCTGAAGCCGCCAAGTACGATGTGTCGTGCGCCTCAAGCGGACATACGCGCAAGAATAATGGTGCGGGGCTTGGCAGCGCGCAGGGGTGGGGCATTTGCCACAGCTTTGCCGAAGACGGACGCTGCATTTCGCTGCTGAAAATAATGCTGACCAACCATTGCATCTACGACTGCGCCTACTGCATCAACCGTCGCAGTAACGACGTGCGCCGCGCTACGTTCAGCGTGTCCGAATTGGTTGACCTCACCATTGAATTTTATCGCCGTAACTACATCGAAGGCTTGTTCCTCAGCTCCGGCGTGGTGCGCAACCCCGACTATACGATGGAACGCATGGTGCGCGTGGCGAAAGACCTGCGCGAAGTACACCGTTACAACGGATATATCCACCTGAAAAGCATCCCCGGCGCGAGCCGCGAATTGGTTACGCAGGCAGGCTTGTATGCCGACCGCCTTAGCGTAAACCTCGAAATTCCGTCGGAAGAAAACCTGAAACTTCTTGCGCCCGAAAAGAGTTACCGCAGCGTGTTTCAACCCATGTCGTACATTCAGCAGGGCGCATTGGAGAGCGCCGAAGAACGCCGTAAACACCGCGCCGCCCCCCGTTTTGCGCCTGCCGGGCAGAGTACGCAACTTATTGTAGGCGCCACGCCCGATACGGACAACCGTATTTTGCATCTGTCGTCGGAATTGTACAACCGTCCTACGATGAAGCGCGTGTATTACTCCGGCTATATCCCTGTGAATACTTACGACAGCCGTTTGCCGGCATTGGCAACGCCGCCTCTTGTGCGCGAAAACCGCCTCTACCAAGCCGATTGGCTGTTGCGTTTTTACGCCTTCAAAGTCGATGAAATTGTAAGCGACAAGCATCCGAACCTTGACCTCGAAATAGACCCCAAACTTTCGTATGCGTTGCGCCATCCCGAAATATTCCCTATTGACGTAAACTGCGCCGACTATGAAATGATTTTGCGCGTACCGGGCATCGGCGTCAAGTCGGCAAAGCTGATTATTGCCGCGCGGCGCTACGGACGGCTTACGTCGTCGCAATTAAGCAAGATAGGCGTGGTGATGAAACGCGCCCGCTATTTTATTACCTGCCGCGAGTTGCCTGTTTTTACGATACAGGAAGCCAAGCCCGACATGTTACGGAAACTGTTCCTTTCGCCCGCCACGCAACGGAGTCTGAAAATGGCGGGGCAATTAAGCCTGTTTTAAAATCATGTATATATACCGCTACGATAGTACGTTTCAAGGTTTGCTTACGTTAGTGTTCGACGCATATAGCCGTAAAGCCTTTCCCGACCACATTATGCGGGAAAGCGACGTTTCGTTGTTCGACGGGGACATTCGCACCGTAGTTACGGATAACGTGCGGGCGCAACGTGTGTGGAACGGCTTGCGGAAAAAAATATCGCCGTCGGCTTGCCGCATGTTGTACGTGGTGTGGCTGTCGGAGCTTCACGACGTCGAAATGTTGGTGTTCCGCTACATCCGCAAGGCATTTGCCGGCGAGCGTTCGCCGGAACTTAACTTTGGCGACGCCGATGTGCTTGAAACTTCAAAAATATACCGCAAAGTAGCACGCGAAGCAGAACGCATGCGTATGTTTGTCCGCTTTCAGAAAACCGCCGACGGCATTTTTTTTGCGCCCATAGAGCCGTTATATAATGTATTGCCGCTCGTGGTTGATTTTTTCACCGACCGCTTTGCCGACCAATTGTGGGTTGTGTATGATATAAAGCGCAACTACGGATTGTACTACGACCTGCATAAAACCACTGAAATAGTGTTCACCCAACTCGACTTCGATTTCAGCACCGGACGCTTGCACGATGCGCAGGCTGCGGAAGACGAAAAGCGGTTTCAAAACCTTTGGAAAAGCTATTTTAAATCCATCGCCATTAAAGAACGCGCCAATCCGCGTTTGCACAGGCAACTTCTGCCCAAGCGGTTTTGGCGATTCTTACCCGAAAAGCAGTAAGCGCGCTATTCCGGCGGGATAATAACGTTCAACGCCAGCGGCAGAATTTGAACGTCGAGTACTTTGCCCATTACCGCCGATTCGCCGTCGAAGTGCACATAATCGTCTTTGGCGCGAATGATTTTGATGCGCTTTCCGCGCAATATCTCCGTCGTCCACGCTTTATGAATGGAGCGGGCAAACAGGCGCGGCAGCAGCACAGGCGCGGCAACCACCGCATACCGGTTGAGGATGACGACGTCGAGCCATCCGTCGCTGATGTCGGCATGGGGGGCGATGTAGGCGTTGTTGCCCCACTGCGAAGCGTTGGCAAAGGTGATGAGAAAAGCCTTGCGGTATAGCGTCTGTCCGTCGATTTCGATGCGGTATTTGTGCGACGTATATTGCACGGCGGCTTTGGTCGCCAATTTTACATAATTGTACATGCCGCGCTTCCCCTTGCTGTTGAAAAGATTGCCTATCAGCGCATCGAAGCCTACGCCGGAGGTGCAGAAAAAGACGCGTCCGTTGATTTCGGCGGCGTCGATGCGCCGGCTGCAACCGGCGCGGATTACGTCCACCGCCTTTTCGAGGCGGAGCGGAACGTGCAGATGCCGCGCCAGTCCGTTGCCCGACCCCATCGGGATGATGCCCAAAGCCGTGCGGCTGTGCAGCAGCCCCCGCGCTACTTCGTTGACCGTGCCGTCGCCGCCGACGGCTACAACCGTGTCGTACTGTTGCTGCGCAAAACGCAGGGCTTGCGCGTAGCCGTCGCCGGCGTGCGTCGTAACGTGCACCGTCGGCTCGTCGCCGGCGGCATCACCAAACGTCTGGAGGATGTGATTCCGTGCGGCGTCTTTGTTTTTAGTTCCCGAAATGGGATTCATGATAAAAGCAATACGAGGCATCTTTTTTTTATTATGATGATTATTCCGCCAGCCTTGCTTCGACTTTCAGTATTTGAATGGCGGCGAAAGTGGGTAGGGGAGTGAGGGTGGCGGCGTTGTCGACCATTTGTTTTGACAAAAGCATGGCGGGGTCGTCGGGTTTCAGCGCGGCTGCCGACTGGTTGATGAGGTTCATCACGGCATGGCGGGCTGCCACGACTTGTTCCCATGCATGGCTCGACACGTAGAGCTGCTGCGAGTAGTTGTGCTCCGCTTCGGTACGCACGACGTTCAGCAATACCAGCTGCAGTTCGGTTACCGTTCCCGTAGACCCGGCGTAGCGCAACGCCAGCTCCGTCGGGTTGATGCGCTCCATCAGCAATATCAACCGTTCGCAGGCTTGCAGCCGTAGCGCCGGAAAGTTGTCGGCATAGGAGCCGCCGCTTTTCGCGGCGCGCTTGCCTTTCAGGTTATAAAACGACATTGCTCCGATAACCGTTATTAGCAATATCAAGACGACCATAAATACTTCGCCATTCAATAAATCTTTCATCATTTTAAAATCTTTTTTCGACAAATGTAAGATTATTTTTATAAATTTGTATCCTATAAGATGAAATTTTTACTTCATAACTTTTTGCGTCCACGATGGCGTACCGTGCTGTTCACCCTGTTGGCGCTCGCAGGCAGCGTTTTTATTTTCTCAGGGTTGGGCTATTATTATTGCTATTATGCGCCCAATGTAACGGCGGCGGGCGGGGCGGCGTACCTGTATATCCATGCCGGCGCTACGTACGGCGAGGTGATCGACAGCCTCGACCGCCTGAACGTGTTGCGCAACGCCGCGACGTTCCGCCGTGCGGCTGAGCGCGAACATTATCCCGACAATATTCATGCCGGACGTTACAAATTGACGTCGGGCATGAGCAATAAAATGCTGATACGCCTACTGCTGCTGGGGTCGGAAGAACCCGTGCGGTTGACGCTGGCGGGGCATATCCGTACCAACCGGCGGCTGGCTGATTTGATGTCGCGCTACATAGAGCCGGACAGCCTCATGCTGCTCGCCGCGTTGAACGACGCGCAGTTGACCGCCGAATACGGCTTTACGCCCGCTACAATCATGGGGATGTTTATTCCCGACACGTACGAAGTGTATTGGGGCATTACGGTCAAAGCGTTGCTCAAGCGCATGAAGCGCGAGTACGACGCTTTCTGGAACGGCGACCGGCGCGCCAAAGCCGCCGCCCTCGGCATGACGCAGCAAGAAGTGGTTACGCTCGCGTCCATCGTCTATGAAGAAACGTTGAAACCGAGCGAAATGCCGCGCGTGGCAGGCGTGTACGTCAACCGCCTGACGAAGGGCATCCCCCTGCAAGCCGACCCGACGTTGAAGTACGCCGTCGGCGATTTTACGCTGCGGCGCATACTCAACCGCCATAAGACGGTGGAGTCGCCCTACAACACGTATCTCTACGCAGGACTTCCGCCCGGACCTATCTGCGTGCCGCCCGCCGCCGCTATCGACGCCGTGCTGAATTGCGAACGCCACGAGTATCTCTATTTTTGCGCCAAAGCCGACTTCAGCGGCTACCACAGCTTTTCCAAAACGCTCGCGCAACACAACGAGTATGCCTGCGCCTATCACGAAGCCCTCGATGAACGGGCGAAAAATGCCCAATGAAACTTACCAAAAAAACCAAGAAAAAGTTATAACTTTGCATGTAGTAAACGAATAAAAATATGACAATAAAAGCGAAACCGTTTTTGAAATGGGCGGGTGGCAAAACACAATTAATTAACGATATAGCAAAATCGTTACCAAACGAAATGGTAAAATCAAAATTTACCTACATTGAGCCATTTGTAGGAAGTGGCGCTGTTTTGTTTTGGATACTCAACAACTTTCCAAACATGGAAAAGGCTGTAATCAATGATATTAATGAAGATTTAATAAATACATACAAATCAATTGCTTCAAATCCGAAAGAATTGATTTCGATTCTTGAAATTCTGCAAAATGAATTTCACACATTGGAAGGCAACGAGGAAAGCAAAAAACAGTACTACTA
>JAITPN010000046.1 GCA_031289415.1 Prevotellaceae bacterium
ATACGCATAGCCTCAACCGACAACCTGCGGATGAGCAGCGTTACATTGAGTTACCTTGTCCCCGCTTCATGGTTGAGGCAGGTGCATATCTCGGACGCCATGATTTCGTTTCAGGTAACCAACCTGTTCCTGATTGCCGACAGCGCATGGCGCGGGCGCGACCCCGAACAAAGCGCTTCCGCCAATGCGTCGCTGCCCAAAACATTTACGTTAAACTTAAATCTCACCTTCTAATGAAAAAACAGATTTTATATATCATAGCTATGAAACGAATCAACTACATACGATTCATTGTACTGCTCTCGCTGGCGGGCATGACGGGATGGTCGTGCAACGAATTTTTGGAGCGAAACTCCCAGAACTTGGTCATTCCAAAAACAGCGGCGCAATACAAGGAAATTTTGCAATACGAAGGCTACTTCCACCATCTGTTGAAGGACGGAACTCCAAACGGCAGCTATTTGTTTGTCAACTACATGACCGATGACGTGGAATATTTTGATGCGTTGAAAGAACCCGGGCATCCCTCAAGCTGGAACTCGCGCACGGGCGAAGATGAAAAGGTGGAAATCTACGCCGGTTGCTACAACTGGGACGCAGACATTGAAGGTTCGCTATTTAGCCCCGAAGTATTCATCTACTTGTACAAGCAGGTTATGGTGGCAAACATTTGCCTCGAAAGCGTGGACGAATGTGACGGCACAAAACTTGAAAAAGAAACGCTGCGCGGACAAGCCGCCTTTACCCGCGCCTTTGCCTACTTCATACTGGCGAATATATACGCAAAGCCCTACGCCAGCGTGTTGAACGGAAAAACCAACCCCTCGGAGCTGTGCGTACCCATCAAAGAAACCTCTACGCCTTCCGTGGATACTTATTATGGGCGGGCAACCATCGGCGAAGTGTGGGGCGTGATTACCGCCGACATCCAAACAGCATTAGATAACCTGAAAGACAAAGGATTGGAGTTAAATAAATACGAAATAAGCTACCCCGCCGCGTTGGTGCTTGCCATGCGCGTTGCCCTCTACATGGAAGACTGGGACAGGGTGATTGCGCTGGGCGAAGAGTTCCGAATAGGCTTTGCAAAGTTCGCCTTCTACGACATTAGCGGCAAAACCACCGCCGGTCCAAGAGTACTTTCAATCGACGACCCCACCGTTACAGAAGAGTATCACCTGAAGTTCATGAACAGCACCAACACCGAGTTGATATGGACGTTTGCCGGCGGCGGCGCCGGCTACGCCAGACCTGACTACGCAGTAAACCAAACATTAGCGCCCTATACAGCTTCTAAGGAAACCGTGCGCTACCTTCGTGTATCGACAAACAATAACGGCGAAAACGCCAGTTTGATAGGACTATACGAAGAGGGCGACCGCCGCAAAAACTACTGGTTTTACGAACCTAAAGCCGACGAAACGCAATATGCTACTTTCCGCTACGACTATACGCCCTGCAAGTTCGATAACGACCCCGACTACAACATTCTGCAAACCAGCTTCGCGTTCCGCACGGCAGAGGTAAACCTCACGCTGGCGGAAGCCTACATCCGCCAGCCCAATACAGATGCCGCCGCCGCCCTTGCGCTGCTCGACGAACTGCGGCAGGCAAGATTTGACCCCGCCAGCTACGCCCCCCTTTCGGCGAGCGACTATGCCTCGCCCGAAGCGCTCCGCCAGCTGGTGTGGGACGAACGCCGCCGCGAGCTGTGCTTTGACGAACTCCACCGTTGGTGGGACTTGCGCCGCACCACGCAGCCGCGCATCAAACACTTGTGGCGCAACAACACGTATTACTTGCTCGACGAAGGCGATGCGGGCTATGTGCTGAATTTTCCGAAATCCGAAATAACGTATGCAGGCTCGGCTTTAATACCTAACATACGCCCTAACCGCAGCCCAATAGGAGAATAACATTTTATAAATATATTTTTATTATTAACTATTAAAATCATTACGACAATGAACAAGAATTTTTTAGCATGGACATTAGCAGCCGCCCTCAGTGTGGGCTTTGCTGCCTGTAAGGACGAAGAGCCTGTGGTCAAAGAAGACCCGAAACCGGTAGATGTAACCATCAGCGTTACATTGCCCAGCGAATACAACGGCATATCGCTGGCAGGATTATCGCGCGACAGCGTGAAAATAGTGGTGGGAAGCCAAACGGTGTACACCCAATCCGGCGGAACAGCCGAAGTTACCCTCGAAGAGGGTAGTTACCAAGTTACTGCCACCGCGCAACGTTTTGCGGAAGGCAATAACGAAAATGTAAAGGGGTTGTACGCCATCAATTTTCAAGGCGTAAAGAGCGCCGCCGTGTCTGCCACCAATACGGCGGTAGCGGTAGATTTAACCGTGTCGGGTACGCCCACTTTTGCGCCTTACGGCTCAATTGCTTCGTCGGTTGACACCATCCGCTTATGGTATAAAGGCGACACGCTCGACGTAGCGTCGTACTTTACGCCCAGCTTAGAGCCGGGGCGGACAGGCGAAATCTCGTTTGAAATTGCCGCCAAGCCGCAGAAAAAAGAAACAGGGTTCGGCACAAACGGCGCATGGGAAGAACTGCCCAACACCTACTACGTCATCGCCGCCGACAAACATTCCGTTGTAGCTGTGGACAGCCTCCCCGCCGCATGGAAACGCCCCGACATTACCGACAAAGCCCGCGAGTTGAAACCCGCCGTGCTTCGCGCCATTCTGACCTCCGGCGGAGAGCAGATAGCTACAAAAGAAATTCCGATAGTGCAGGACAGCCTTGTGCCGGAATTGATAAAAATTGTGCCGAGCAGCACCAGCGACCTTAACAGGGTACTGATTTCGGGTACCAATACCTTCACCTATGCCACCCCCTACGCAAACGGAGTAACGTTTAATACATTAGGCTGGCAAGGTCACTATTCGGACGGCTCCATAAACGAAAATCTTACGAAAGATTATGTGTATGTTTACGACGAGGATGGTACTACGCTCATAGGTCTTGAATATAAATATCACATCGTCATTGATGCGGAAAACAAGAACGGCAGCGATGCTTACGGAGTTAGAGAGGCAGGAGGCACGCCCATCAGCGGATATAGTGCCACCACAGTTCTGGGGTCTGCGGATAATCAGTTCTACATCAACCGTCCTGAAGCTGCCGCAAGCACGGCAGGCGATGAAGGCTATTTCTACATCTATCCCTACGGTACGAGCAAAGAGCATTTTGCGGCGGAGAAATACACCGTACGGTTGACTACAGTTACAGGCATTGAGATACGCCCGAATGACGACTATGTGGAAGGCGCTGTGTCACGTAAATTCCGTGTCGGAAATGCGTCGGCAGTACACTCTATTTTTTACGTGTACCTTACAGTTGCCGAAGGTCCGGCACGTCCTTATATCGTGAACGAAAACGGCGGCGTGGCGCTGTCTGTGGTAGCCGGAAGTTGGAACAACTACGACGGCGCACCTATTTTAGAAGGTTCCGTAGCCAGTCCGACGCAAAGAAATACCGGCATTTTGAAACCGGGTAAATCAGAAGGCAGCACCGATCCTAATGATTATGCGGCGTTCGGTTGGGTCAAACTTACGGCAAAAGGCGTCACTGCACCGGCAGGCACGCCCATCACGTTTAAGGTTGCGCCCAAAAACAAGTATAATGCGGATGGCGTACCCGACCCTGCATGGACATTGGATATAACCACGAAAATTTATACTGACTAGTAATTTTTTCACGACTTTGGCAGGGTATAAACGCCTTGCCGAAGTTTTATTAAAAAAAAAGCATATTTAAAATTTAACAGCGTAATGATTACTCAATATTTCACCTGAAAAAAGAATCCTAAAGGTTCGTATGTTTATATAATAGACTAATCGCTAATCCCATCAACATACGACATCTGCGGGGTTCAAAAGCGGTCTCGGGCGAGACATTGGGTATTCATTATTTTTTATAAAATAGGATAAAACAATATGTATGAAGACAAGATTACGGTGTAATGTATGGTGTATAGCCGCCGCCGCGGCGGTAGCCGTGTGGGCGTTGTCGTGCAAAGAAGAGCCTTCGGTTCTTTCGTTGGAAAACGAAGGTTCGGGCGCATTGATGGATGTATTGGAACGCTACGAAATAGAATACGGCGTGAATATCAAAAGCAACTTCGACGCTACGGATTTCGGACCCGTGAACTTCGGCGTTCAACTACCCTATACGCCGGCAATCGATGTCGAAGGAATCACGCAACTGCTGCAATATTTCGAAGACAACGCGTTGAGTTATTTCCCCAAAGAATTTATCAGCGAATATATGCCGCGCACCATTTTGTTGGTTGATTCGTTGGTATCGGTGTATGAATACACCGACACCTACAATGACCCGAATGAAGAGCGGACGGAACGTCGCCCCCTTCCGGGCTACGTAACCGACCGATATTTGGTATTAGGCAACGCCAGTCAGCGTTTCGACCCGAACATCGAAGGATTGAAAGAAGAAATGATTTCATTGCTCGTAGAACGGTTGTTGAGCAACCGCGACCGCCTGCCCAAGCTCGACGATTTTGTAGCTACAACCGAAAACGCAGTAACCGCCTGCGGCTCGGTGTGGATGATTGGGACGTTCTTCTTAAAGATGAATTATCCTTACTGGGACGGCATTTTGAATGTGGCTGGAAGTTCATACAATTGGAGCGTGGGATATGAGCTTCGCACCCCGTGGTTAGGCTACGGAATCTTGAAACCCGGACGGGAAGGACTTCAAGAGTATTCAAATGAATCGGTAATAGGTTTCCATATAAGGGCGTTCTCCATTGATAAAGGTACGAAGGAAAAAGATTTTGGCGATTTCACAGCATTCCTGCTGACCAAAACAGCCGCCGAAAGAGAAGCCTTTTATACCTCCGTTGCCGCCGCCGATTCGCTGGGGCTGACAGACTCCACGACGTTCGCAGATCATCCCGAATGGGTAGTGGTGCGAGACGGCAAGTATTACGATGGACGGTTTCCATACTACGGCGGGCAAATAGGCGCAGACGCCATTCGGGCGAAAGTAGCTATCGTGAGAGCATGGTGGCAGCAACTGGGCATTACGTTGAAAGAACCGGAATAATGAAAAATGTATGAAAACAAGATTACGGAATAATATATGGTGTATAGCCGCGGCGATGGCAGCCGTGTGGGCGTTGTCGTGCAAAGAAGAGCCTTCGGTTCTTTCATTGGAAAACGAAGGTTCGGGAGAATTGATGGATGTATTGGAACGCTATGAAATAGAATACGGCGTGAATATCAAAAGCAACTTCGACGCTACGGATTTCGGACCCGTGAACTTCGGCGTTCAACTACCTTATACGCCGGCAATCGACGTCGAGGGAATCACGCAACTGCTGAAATATTTCGAAGACAACGCGTTGAGTTATTTTCCAAAAGAATTTATCAGCGAATATATGCCGCGCACTATTTTGTTGGTTGATTCGTTGGTGTCGGTGTATAAATACGTCGACACCTACAATGACCCGAATGTAAAGTGGACGGAACGTCGCCCCATTCCGGGCTACGTAACCGACCGGTATTTGGTATTAGGCAACGCCGGTCAGCGTTTCGACCCGAACGCCGAAGGGTTGAAAGAAGAAATGATTTCGTTGCTCGTGGAACGGTTGTTGAGCAACAGCGACCGCCTGCCCAAGCTCGACGATTTTGTAGCGGCAACCGAAAACGCAGTAACCGCTTGCGGCGCGGTGTGGATGAATGGAACCTCAATCTTCGCTATAAATTATCCTTACTGGAACGGCATTTTAAATGTGGGAGGAGGCTCGTACGATTGGACTTTGTTCTATGAACTTCGTACACCGTGGTTAGGCTACGGCGTCTTGAAACCCGGACGGGAAGGGTTTGTAGCGTATGCAAACGAATCCTTAGCAGGTTTCCATATAAGAGCGTTCTCTGCTGATAAAGGTACAAAGGAAAAAGATTTTGGCGATTTTACGGCATTCCTGTTGACCAAAACAGCCGCCGAAAGAGAAGCCTTTTATACCTCCGTTGCCGTCGCCGACTCGCTGGGACTGACAGATTCCACGACGTTCGCAAAGTATCCCGAAAGGGTAGAGGTGCGGGACGGCAAGTATTACGACAAACGGTTTCCTTACTACGGCGGACAAATAGGCGCAGACGCCATTCGGGCGAAAGTAGCTATCGTGAGAGCATGGTGGCAGCAACTGGGCATTACGCTGAAAGAACCGGAATAATGAATAATATAAATAACGAATAATGAATAATTTAAATTAAATGTAAGTATGAATGTAAAACTAAAAAAAACAATGAGGAAAAAATTTACCATGATGATCCTCGCCACGGCGCTGTTTGCAGCGCCTGTAGGCACTGCTCAGGCAGGAATCTTCTCGAAAAAGAAGAAAGAATTACCCAAAAAAGAGGCGGTGAAAAAACAGTCGCCTTACGAAAAACTATTGAAAGATAAGTCGGAAAGCGTAAAGAGCGACTTTATCTCGTTGCACAAAATAAAGGGAAAACTTTATTTTGAAATCCCGAAGAAGTATTTTGGTCGGGAGATACTACTCGCTTCCACTCCGTCGGAAGTAAGCGACCCGTCGCTGATTAGCATCGGCTACAAAGCCAATGGCGCTCAGGTGGTAAAATTCACGTTGCAGGACAGTATTGTCCGGTTGCGTGCCGTATATTCCACCGCCATAGAAGCAGACAAAAGTTTGCAAAAAGCGGCAAGCAGGGTGCATGGCGACCCCATTCTTTACTCCTATCCTGTCAAAGCCTATACGCCCGACAGCTCGGCAGTACTGATTGACATCACCGCGTTGTTTACAACCAACGTGAAAATATTCGAGCTTACGCCGCCCGGCATGGGGGGAGGGTTGATCACAGCCACTGCAACGTTCAAAAAAGACGACGGCGCGCTGGGCGAAATCAAATCGTTTTCGGACAACTTGACGGTTAAAAGCACCTTGAGCTACGGCATTTCTTTGAGCTTGCTTGGCTTGATGAAAATAGTGGACGACATGCCGTTTACGCTGACGGCTACCCGCTCGTTGCTGTTGCTGCCCGAAGAAAAAATGAAGCCCCGCATATCCGACTCGCGCGTAGGGATTTTCAACGGCAGCAGACGCCATTACACGGAAAGCAAAGACAAGGTATCTACCTACTCCGTAGCGCACCGCTGGCGGCTTGAGCCGTCGGACGTGGACGCCTACCGCCGCGGCGAACTTGTTGAGCCTGTAAAACCCATCGTATTCTATGTGGACGATGCGTTCCCCGAATTGTGGAGGCAACCTGTTCACGAAAGTATTGAACGCTGGAATGCGGCGTTTGAAAAAATAGGGTTCAAACATGCGGTAATTGCAAAAGATTTTCCGGTGAACGATTCGACGTTCGACCCCGACAACCTGAAATATTCGTGCGTACGCTACCTGCCGTCAACTACCGCCAATGCCATGGGACCCTCGTGGGTTGACCACGCTACAGGCGAAATTCTCAATGCGTCGGTGCTTGTATATAGCAACATCATACAGCTGATTAACAACTGGCGTTTTGTACAAACGGCGCAACTCGATCCGCGTGTGCGGGCAACCAAACTGCCGGACGAAATATTTCAAGAATCCATCGCCTACGTCGTAGCGCACGAAATAGGGCATACGCTCGGATTTATGCACAATATGGCGGCGTCGTCGGCATTTGACGTAGATTCGCTGCGCTCCGCTACGTTTACGCAAGCCAACGGCACTACGCCGTGTATTATGGACTATGCGCGGTTCAACTATGTGGCGCAACCCGAAGACAAAGGCGTACGCCTGACTCCGCCCGATTTGGGAACGTATGACTATTTCCTCGTGAAATGGAACTACCAGTACCTGCCCGACGTGAAAGACGAATTTGCCGCGCAGGCAATCACGGAAGCGTGGGTGGACGAGCATGTGGGCGACCCCGTGTATCGCTACGGACGGCAACAAATACAATCGCGCTACGACCCAAGTTCCATCGAAGAAGACCTCGGCAACGACCCTATCAAAGCAGGCAACTACGGTATCAAAAATTTGAAATACATCCTCTCCAATCTGGAAAACTGGATTACGGACGACGACGATTATTCGCATACGCAGGATCTGTATGCGCAGCTCTATAACCAATATTACCGGTATATCCGCAACGTGTTGTACAACACCGGCGGTATTTACCTGAACGAAGCGAAAAGAGGTACGTCGGCACAACGCCACGTCCCTGTGCCGAAAGCTACGCAAAAAGCGTCGCTGGAATGGGTGCTGAATGAGTTCAGAAATGCAGATTGGGTGGATAATTCGTCGCTCAAGGAAAAATTTCCGTTGCGCGCCAACATCTCGTTCGCCTTGCGCGAACGCGTGGCAAAAGACATTAAGGCGCAAATAGAAAACGTAGTGCTATCGTCGCACTACACCACAAACTCGCCTTACAGCATCGAAGACTTCACAAACGACCTGTATGCGGCAACATGGAAAAACTTGCTGAACGGCTCGAAACTGACGGACGGCGACAAGGTGCTGCAACAAGCTATGGTATCTTTGTTCACCGAACCGTTTGCCGAAAAGAAAGCGGCGACGACAAGTCTGCCGCGCGGCTACGCGCCGTCGGTGGATGAAATCATTGCCTACGGATTGGACGAATCAGGCGTGGTAGCCCGCTATGCCGACATATTCCGCGCCTACGAAGAAGAACACGGACGCGGCTCGGTAGCTTGCGAAAACCACCCCGACGACGAAGACGAACAGTTCGGCACGCCCGGCTACGGCTTTCAACAGAAAGTAACCGTAACGGCAATTAACGAAGCGAACAACTACTTGCAAGTGTTAGCCATCAAATCGCGCGACCTGCTCCGCAGCCGCATTGCCGGCTCTACGGGCAACGCCCGGGCGCACTATCAATCGTTGCTCATCAAACTCAACGCCGCGCTGAAAGACAAAGTATAGGTGATACGAAAAAAAGCTGTTTTTTTAAAACAGTGATTATATAAAAAGACAAGAGAG
>JAITPN010000096.1 GCA_031289415.1 Prevotellaceae bacterium
TATCCAATAATAATAACGATGATTGGTTGAATGCAGCAAACAGGAGTAATGCAGCGCATTTTTCGCCACTATATCCAAGGCTTTCTGCGAGTGAACGCAAAGATTGCAGTCATTCACCCTACGCCCCGACTTGTTCATACGGAACATGGTAGAGTCTTCCGAATACAATTCCTTTGGCAATAACTGTCCCATGGCATGAAGTTGATGTTCCACACGAATATCGTATTTTTCACAATCGGCAAGAAATTTTTTCCCTTTTTCCGATTGCATAAATGCGGCAACCTGCACCGGCGTGACGTGAGTCCCGATGGTGTTGATTCCATTTTCGTGCGCCAATTTAGCCCAATCGACTGTTTCGAGGTCTTCAACGGTTAATACAACGCCGCGCATTTCGAAATATGGCTCTTTATGCGTACAAGCGAGCGTCATGAAACTTGCTATGGCAAGCCATAAAATTTTTCCTTTGTTCATCATTTTAGTTGTTTATGTAAATTTATTCATTTATTCCGGTCCCCTGTACAGTAATGGTTTCTTTTTTACTCATTGTATATGTATTTTTATTTGCTGCCCATTTTTAAAAATTATTCCAAATCTTTAACCGGAATGGCATACACTTCATATTCCGCATCGCCACGTCCGAGGCAATAAAGTGTCTGTTGTTTTTCATTAAATGAAATGTATTTTAGTTTTTTATCAACTTTAATAATTTTCACAGGATTTCCGTCCCAGTCATACACCAGAATTTTATTGTATATATTGTCTATTGCTTCTTCGCCGGAAGGGGATGATTTCGCCATTTCTTCCATTTTTTTGATTGTTGTTCCGTTGTAAAGCGCATAAATATATTTATCACCGGATGTAATAGAAACTACGCTGATTTTATTGTCAGGAGAAGGAATGGTCATAACATCTCTTAAGAGAATAGGCGGCAGATCGCCCACATATTGTTTGACGGTTTTTATATTACTGGTATCGCTATAATCATATATTTCAAAAATGTCATAAAATATTGAAGTACACGCTATTTTTTTTACCTTAGAATTACCGGTGAAAGATAGTTGTAACCTACTTGCAAGCTCTTCTGGAGGACAATTTTCCAAAGTAATAGTTTCGCCAAATTCATGATGTGATTGGTTCTTTGCATCGTACAGCGCAAAGCGTTTGCCCAATTGTTGATTGTAAATACATATACTCTGGTCATAATATGACGACATTCCGGTATTTTCCGGAAGTTTAAATTTCTGGGAAGGATGTGAGAAATCGCCATCAAACGAATACACAAACAGTTTTTGTCCATCCCGCACAAAAAAACTGGAGTCGTTGTATATACCTATTTGATATATGTAGGTTAATTCGTCAGGTCCTTGCCCTCGCGTCAGAAACCGGACAAACTTGTGGGTCATCATGTCGTACAGTGAAATTACTTTATCGAACATGGGTTCTGCCAAAATAACATAGTCGCCTGTTGACAAAATATCCTGAGGGAGTCCAATAGAATCCACAGGATACGTGTCCATGACTTTTACACTATACTCCTGCTCTTGCGAAAAATAGTCGGTTAAAGCTTTTTTTTCTTCTTGGCATGACATCGCTGCCGCGCTCATAAATAATACAATTAGGGTCTTTTTCATCGTTATATTTGTTTTAAAATGTTATTTTTATTATAATAAGGTATTGATTCTTTTTTGATAAAACAATCGTTTTATTGATTACCGGCTTTCGTTTTGCCGAATGTCAACCCTGCGCGAAGCCCGAACACCAGCGCCAAACCGCGGTATCCAAGCCCGAAAATGCTTTCGTCAAAAGCTTGTTTTTGGTCGTCGTAAAAACTGTGCGAATAGGAAAGTCCTATGTATGCGTCAAGGAACAAAGGATGCCGCATGTCGGACTGGTATCCGAAGCAGACCGTAACGTTCGTTTTGTGGAAATATTGGTTTTCGGTTTGGTCTATATAATTATAGGTATAGTAAGTCAGCCCGTCTTCTTGGTACGGCAGGAGTTTATATTCTGAAAAAAGATAGGTTACATCAAAATAATTGTAGGAAATACCTGCTTTGCAATAGGCTGTTTCGACGGTGTTGTTGAAAAACATTTTATAGCCAAGTTCCAAGCCTCCGCTTAGCAGTCCGTGTACTTCCTTGTCTGCGCTGTTGACCGTAGTGAACGAAGCGAACGAACGGTCTTCGTCGTAGGGCATGAAATAAAAGGCAGGCGAAAGTTGTATCCAATGCGGCAGGTTGCCCACACGTTTTTCAAATTGCAGGCGTATATTTCCATACGTTACAAAAGCGTAGGGTTCAACAGCAATGCTGTATTTCCGCGAATTTTCGGGAACAGGCTGAAAGCAACCTGTCCGCGTTTGGGCTTGCAAGCGGCATACGGACGATGCCATGACGGCAAACAAACAGAAGCAAATACATTTTTTCATATCAGTTTTCTTTAGATACAGCTATTTTACTTAAAAGCGATAATTTTGTTGCGGCGTCGTCATATTCGAATTGGTAAAATCCGTCTGCGCCCGTAACCATGAGGTGCGCGCCGATAGGAATTACGTCATACGTGTTGATGCTAATATCTTCCAAATCGGCAACCCATTTTGGCGCGTTGGGTTGGGTGAGGTCATATACTCTTAGTCCGGCGGTGAAACACACGAACAAGTTATTGCCGCTTATTCCCAATCCTTTAGGATGCTGCGACGAGGTGGAAATGGTGGCGTCAAGGTTCGGTTGCTTAGGATTGCTGATGTCGTACACGCGGATTTCATTGGTGTTTCGTCCGCAAACGGCATTTTCGGTGTTCAGCGTAACGTAGGCATAATTGCCCGAAGCTACCACCGGGTCGCAACTTGTGATGTGCGACGCCATGCTGAGATACTCCGGAAAACCCGGAATGGATACATTATATATATACATACCTGTTTGCGAACCGATAAATAATAAGGTATCCATTACAAAAATAGTTTCGAGATTGTTTTGCCTCAAGCCTTCATCCCTTGACGGCATATAGATGGGCTTTGCCGCGTCGGCAATGTTGAACAATTTTAATGTAGCGTTATCTACCACATACAGCACGTCGTCTTTTATGGTAAACCGCGCCATAGAGCCGCCGGTGCCGGTACTGCCGCCCGAAGGGTCGCCGGCGTAATCGCTTCCACTTTCGCAACTTACTAATAAAAATGAGCTAATCAAAGCTGTTATTAAGTATATAATATAAGTTTTCATCGTCTTGATTTTTTAATAGTTTTTTTCCCATCCGACAAGAATCATATCGTCGGGTCTTTGATAAATATATGTGTTTTCCGGCGTATAGGGTTCGGGCAGTACGTCGCGAATCCGTGTCGTAACTTCTTTATTTATAAGGTCGAACGCCACCAAGTCCACCGCGTTGTCCACATATAAAATATCGCCTTTGATAGCCATGTCAATACACCCCGGAGCTACAATGAACCCTTCTTTTACAGGCGATTTCGGGTTTTCGTTGTTAATCACATGCACGCCTTTGTAACGTTCGTTTACGTAAATGTACGGCGATTTGTAATAAATTTTTCCGGGGTTTTGCAACGCTCTTTTCTCACCGGATGCGTAAAATACAGACGTATCAAACCCCTCGCGGCTCATATATACAGGCGTATATTGGCTTTGCGGCATCGGACTTGTAGCGTATAATACAGCTATTAATGAGAGCGTTAAAATTAATAAAAGTGCATTTCGTTTCATTTTTACCAAGCTTTTTAGGTTATTATAACATTACAAATGTAAGCATAAAAAATGAAAAAAATGAAAAAATGTTCAAATCTTGTTTGTAAGTTTAAAAAATGTTACTACCTTTGCAACCCGCTTTTTTATGCGGATAATGATTAAATTATTAAATTACAGATACATGCCTGGAATAATTGGGAGAAAAATCGGAATGACGTCCATTTTTGGAAGTGATGGTAAAAATATACCATGCACCGTCATTGAAGCTGGGCCGTGTGTAGTTACGCAGGTACTTACGGAAGATAAGAATGGTTATGCCGCCGTACAACTTGCCTATGACGACAAAAAAGAAAAACACACCAGCGCAGGCTTAATAGGCCATTTCAAAAAGGCAAATACCACGCCTAAAGGCAAGTTGGCAGAGTTTAAAAACGACTTTGCTAAACCGCTGCAATTGGGTGATGTGATTACCGTAGCTGATGTACTTCATGAAGAAGACTGGATTGATGTTACGGGTACTTCTAAAGGAAAAGGTTTCCAAGGCGTAGTTAAGCGTCATGGATTCAGTGGTGTAGGTGGTCAAACGCACGGTCAACACAACCGTTTGCGCGCCCCCGGTTCAATGGGCGCATCATCATGGCCCTCGCGCGTTTTCCCCGGAAAACGGCTTCCCGGACGGATGGGCGGCGACCAAGTTAAAATGTTAAACCTGAAAGTGCTGAAAGTGATTCCCGAAAACAATTTGTTATTGGTGAAAGGATCAATCCCCGGCGCAAAAGGTTCATATCTATTAGTAGAGGAGTAAACTGGCAATGGAACTATCAGTATATAAAATAGATGGAAAAGAGTCGGGAAAAAAGATTGTCCTCGACGATACGGTATTCGGCATAGCTCCGAACGACCACGCAATTTACTTAGATGTAAAGCAATACTTAGCAAATCAACGCCAAGGCACAAGCAAAACGAAAGACCGCGGCGAAGTGGCTTACAGCACCAAGAAAATGGGTCGCCAGAAAGGCGGCGGCGGTGCACGTCACGGCAGCATCAAAGCCAATATTTATGTAGGCGGCGGTCGTGCATTCGGACCCCAACCGCGCGACTACAGTTTTAAGTTGAATAAACAATTCAAACAATTGGCTCGCCGCAGCGCACTCTCGCAGAAAGCCAAAGACGACGCGATTACCGTACTGGAGCAATTTACGATGGAAGCCCCGAAGACGTCGGAATTTACGACTATCTTCAAAAACCTTAGCATTGACGGTCGTTCGAAAGTGTTGATGGTACTTCCTGAAAATAATAGTAATATCTACTTGTCGTCCCGCAACCTGCAACGTGTAAAAGTACTCACTTCGTCGGAACTGACTACTTACGACATTGTGAACGCTACCAAACTGGTGTTGGTGGACGCCACGGTTGAGGTATTGAATAAACAATTAGGACATAACGCATAAAACCATAAACAGCATGGAAATATTATTAAAGCCATTAATTACCGAAAAAATGACGATTCAGGGCGAAAAGTTGAATCATTACGGTTTTATAGTTGACCGCGAAGCCAATAAAATTGACATTAAAAAGGCGGTTGAAGAAATGTACGGAGTTACGGTGAAAGAAGTAAACACCATAAACTACCATGGAAAACGCAAAAGCCGCTATACCAAAGCCGGCATACTGACAGGACGCGCCAATCACTTTAAAAAAGCAATTGTAACGCTTGCCGGAGAAGATAAAATAGATTTTTATAGCAACATTTAAACATGGCAGTACGTAAATTTAAACCGGTAACACCCGGACAACGACATAAAATCATCAGTGCATTTGATGATATCACATGTACGAAGCCCGAAAAGTCGCTACTTGCACCCGTACGCAAATCGGGCGGGCGCAACAACCAAGGGAAAATGACAATGCGCTACATCGGCGGCGGGCATAAACGCATGTACCGCATCATTGACTTTTTGCGCAACAAAGACGGCATTAAAGCCACCGTAACAGCTATCGAATACGACCCCAATCGCAGCGCACGCATTGCATTGGTACAATATGTCGATGGCGAAAAACGCTACATTATAGCGCCGAATGGGTTAAAAGTAGGACAGCAAATTATTTCCGGCACAGGCATTGCGCCCGAAGTAGGCAACGCATTGCCTCTGGGCGAAATTCCTCTCGGAACGATTGTACACAACATTGAACTGCGTCCCGGACAAGGTGCGGCTATGGCTCGCAGCGCCGGAACTTATGCACAGCTCACATCGCGTGAAGGTACGCATGCCATATTGAAACTGCCTTCGGGCGAAGTACGCATGGTGCTTGTAACTTGCCGCGCTACGGTAGGCAGTGTATCAAACCCTGACCACAACCTCGAATCGCACGGAAAAGCGGGTCGTAAGCGTTGGTTAGGACGTCGTCCGCGCGTTCGCGGCGTAGTAATGAACCCTGTCGACCACCCGATGGGCGGCGGTGAAGGTCGTGCCTCAGGCGGACATCCGCGCTCGCGCAAGGGCATACCGGCTAAGGGATACAAAACACGTAACCCGAAAAAAACTTCTAAGAAGTTTATTATTGAAAGACGTAAAAAATAACCGGATAAACGAGAAAAAATTATGAGTCGTTCACTAAAAAAAGGTCCTTATATCTACCCCAGCCTTGAAAAAAAGGTGCTGGAAATGGCAGAAGGTAAAAAGAAAAAAGAAGTGATAAAAACATGGTCGCGGGCAAGTGTAATTTCGCCCGACTTTGTAGGACAAACCATTGCCGTGCATAACGGCAACAAGTTTATCCCTGTGTATATTACCGAAAACATGGTAGGTCATAAATTGGGTGAATTTGCACCCACCCGAACATTCAAAGGACACTCGGGTAACCGTTAAACATTAACAACCGTATAAAATAAAACCTCAATATGGGAGCTCGTAAAAGAGAAATGGCTGAAAGGCTGAAAGAAGAAAGGAAACAAAAAGCAGTGGCAAAACTGAACAATGTTCCGACCTCGCCCCGCAAAATGCGTTTGGTCGCTGATTTGGTAAGGGGGGTTGAAGTAAACCGCGCCTTGGATATTTTAAAATATACCAAGAAAGAAGCTTCGGTTCGTTTGGAAAAATTACTCAAATCGGCTATTGCCAATTGGGAAAAGAAGAATGAAGGCGAAAGGAAAGAATTGGAAAACGGAAATATTTGTATTACCCATATTTCCGTAGGGCAAGGACGTACGCTGAAACGTATCCGCACCGCGCCGCAAGGACGCGCCGCTCGTATTCGCAAACGTTCAAACCACGTAACGATTATGTTGGGTAAAAAAAATGAATCCGAAAAAGTAACAGTAACAGAGGAGCAATAAATTATGGGACAAAAAACAAACCCAATCAGTAATCGTTTAGGAATTATCCGCGGCTGGGAATCGAATTGGTACGGCGGTAAAGCATACGCCGGCAAAATTTTAGAAGACGCTAAAATCCGCCAATATCTCACTGTCCGTTTAGCGAAAGCGAGTTTGTCAAAACTCGTGATTGAACGTACGTTGAAGCTTATTACTGTTACTATTCACTCCGCCCGTCCGGGAATCATCATCGGAAAAGGCGGACAGGACATAGATAAACTCAAAGAAGAGTTGAAGAAAATTACGAACAAAGAGGTTCAAATCAACATTTATGAAGTGAAACGCCCCGAATTGGACGCGGTGATTGTGTCGAACAACATCGCCCGTCAGGTAGAAGGTCGCGTATCATACCGCCGGGCTATTAAAATGGCAATGGCTTCGACCATCCGCATGGGCGCTGAAGGGATTAAAGTACTTATCAGCGGACGGCTCGGAGGCGCTGAAATGGCTCGCCGCGAAATGTTGAAAGAAGGACGTACGCCGCTCCATACTTTCCGTGCCGACATTGACTACGCATTAGCCGAAGCCAACACCAAAGTGGGCGTGCTGGGCGTAAAAGTGTGGATTTGCAACGGCGAAGTGTATGGACGTCGCGATTTATCGCCGAATATCGGCTCTTCATCCCTCAACATCGAAGTAGGCAGCGGCTCTGCGGGCGGCGACCGCCGTAGCGGAGGCTTTGACCGCCGCCGCAATGACCGCGACCGTGGCGGCGACCGTCGCCGTCGCGACCGTGATAGAAAATAGTAAGGAAGTTATGATAAAGAAACGAAGGCAGCCTCAGCAATGAAGTTGCCTTTGTTTTTTCGTTGACAAGTGTTGTGAAGTGTGAAGAGTAAAGCGTGAAGCGTGTCGTCGTCGTATTTTTCGCCCTGCGAGCGGACGATATAACCTGCTTGCGCCGATTTATAGTGTCTGTTGCGCAACAGACACTTGCAATCCGTGCGTTGCTTAGCAAAAAAGAAAAAAGTATGTTTTGTGATATGAATATATTAGAAAGGTGCACGGATTGCAAATCCGCGCGAGCAGATTGAAAGTAGTGTAGCTTTCTTAATCACCCCTTCGGGGGGCTACAACGCCAATACCTGCGCCATTTTGTGTTCCATTTGGTTAATGTCGTTGCGGCGCGACACGGCTTGCTCAAAAGGAGTATATACAACATCACCGTTTATCTGCCCTGTCATCACATCCGTCGTTCCGTCAAGCAATGCGGTAACGGCAGCGTAGCCCAACCGGCTGGCAAGCACACGGTCGTTGCAAGTGGGCGAGCCGCCTCGCTGAATGTGTCCGAGCGTAGATACGCGCGTGTCGTATGTGGGTAATATTTCCTTGACTTTACGGGCAACTTCGGCGGCGTTACCTCCTCCAAAGCCTTCGGCTACGATAATAATGCCCGACGATTTATTTTTGCGCCGTCCGTATTCCAGATAATGGCATAAATCCTGTATTTCGGTGTCTATTTCGGGTATGAGCGTCGCTTCTGCGCCGGTGGCGATAGAGGTATTGAGGGCGATGAATCCCGAATTACGCCCCATGACTTCCACAAAAAATATAATGTTGTGCGAATCGGCGGTGTCGCGGATTTTGTCCACCGCTTCCATAGCGGTGTTGATGGCGGTGTCGTAGCCAATGGTGAAATCCGTTCCGTAAATGTCGTTGTCAATCGTTCCCGGCACGCCTATCACAGGGAATCCAAATTCCTTGTACAGAAGGGTTGCGCCGCGGAACGAACCGTCGCCTCCGATGACTACCAGCGCATCAATGCCTGCTTCTTTCAGATTGTCGTGCGCGATGCTGCGCACTTCGGCTTCGACGAAACGAGGGCAGCGCGACGATTTGAGAATAGTGCCGCCGCGCGACATGATTTTTGAGACCGAATGACTTTCCATCGGCACAAACTGCTTCTCAAGCAATCCGGTATATCCTTGCCGGATGCCTACCACTTCCAATTCGTGAAATATAGCGGTGCGCACTACGGCGCGTATGGCGGCATTCATCCCCGGCGCATCGCCGCCCGAAGTTAATACGCCTATTTTTTTTAGCTGTTTCATATTACATTACATTTTTAACCCGACACAAAAATAGAGAAAAGCCTATGATTTTACAAATCGGGGGTTAAAAGATGAAGATATTTTAACCTAAAATTAAATAAGGAATATGGGTTTTACCACCCGATAGTCATTTCTGAAATTATCATTACTTTATAGTATATGATGATTTGCGTTTACGAACTCGCCGCCATTTTATGCCATACACTATAAAAAACACCCATGCACAGCAAACGATGTATCCATTAATTCCGGCTAATGGGTAACCCTGACAAAAATCAACGAATTTTTTATGGATTTATTATATATTTAAAAATCAAATGTTTTGTATTATTTTTGTTATTTTCTTGCAAAAAAAGTGAAAAAATGTTCAAATCTTGTTTGTAAGTTTAAAAAATGTTACTACCTTTGCAACCCGCTTTTTCTACATGAAATAGCGTATATAATTAAGATTAAATAAATTAAAGAGAAAACGAAACGTAACGCTTATTAAGGATAAAAGACGATGTTACAACCTAAAAAGACAAAATTTAGAAGACAACAAAAAGGTCGGATGAAAGGGATTGCCCACCGCGGGCATGAGTTGTCGTTCGGCTCGTTCGGCATCAAAACGCTGGAGGAATGTTGGCTCACGGGGCAGCAGCTTGAAGCTGCCCGTCAGGCGGTGGTACGCTATATGAAGCGCGAGGGGCAAATATGGATTCGCATTTTCCCCGACAAACCGTTTACGAAAAAACCCGCCGAAGTGCGTATGGGTAAAGGTAAAGGAGCGCCCGAAGGGTTTGTCTGTCCTGTTACGCCCGGACGTATTTTGATTGAAGCCGAAGGAGTTCCGTTGGCTGTGGCGAAAGAAGCCTTGCGGCTCGGCGCACAAAAATTGCCGGTAATTACTAAATTTATAATTCGCAGAGATTATACAGAATAAAAACGCATTGAATAATGAAAACTACTGAAATACGCGAATTGTCGGTAAAAGACTTACAGGAACGCATTGAATCCGAAAAAGCAGCCTATGTGCGCCAACGGCTCAACCATGCCGTGTCGCCCGTAGAAGATACGTCAAAAATCGGCAAAGCGCGAAAAGACATTGCACGGATGCTCACCGTTTTGAGCCAGAAACAAAAAATAGAAAACGAAAAATAATTTTTCCCATGGAAAGAAATCTTCGTAAAGAAAGAATAGGATTAGTGGTAAGCAACAAAATGCAAAAATCAATTGTAGTTGCTGTGCATCGTAAAGTGAAGCACCCTATTTACGGAAAATTCGTAAACAAAACCACCCGATTTGTCGCTCACGACGAAAAGAACGAGTGCAGCGAAGGCGATACGGTACGCATTATGGAAACCCGTCCGTTGAGCAAAAATAAATGTTGGCGATTAGTAGAAATAGTAGAAAAAGTTAAATAACCATGATACAACAAGAATCACGCTTACAGGTGGCTGACAACAGCGGAGCAAAGGAAGTGCTTTGCATCCGTGTGTTGGGAGGGACGCGTCGCCGTTATGCCGGTGTAGGTGATAAAATCGTAGTTGCCGTGAAAAGCGCAATGCCCGGCGGCGATGCCAAAAAAGGGTCTGTGTCAAAAGCCGTAGTGGTGCGTACGAAAAAAGAAATTCGCCGTGCCGACGGTTCATATATCCGCTTTGACGAAAATGCCTGCGTGCTGTTGAATGCACAAGGCGAAGTGCGCGGAACACGTATTTTCGGACCTGTAGCCCGCGAATTGCGTGAAAATTATATGAAAATAGTATCATTAGCGCCGGAGGTATTATGAGCAAGACACCACACAAATTACACATTAAAAAAGGCGATACGGTATATGTAAACGCCGGTGACGACCGCGGAAAAACAGGCAAAGTACTGGAAGTATTTCCTGCTAAAAGCCGTGCGATTGTAGAAGGCATTAATTTGGTAAGCAAACACACCAAGCCGAATGCCAAAACCCCGCAGGGCGGAATTGTAAAGCAGGAATCGACGATTCATATTTCAAACCTGCAAGTAGTTGACCCCACAAGCGGCAAACCTACGCGTATAGGTCGCCGTGCGAACGAGGAGGGTAAATTGGTGCGTTACGCAAAAAAATCGCAAGAGGAGATTAAATAATGGCAAAGAAAGAAGGAGCAAAAGCTACGGGAGGAGTGCAGCAACCTGTACCTGCGGGATATATTCCGGCTCTGCAAAAGAAATACAAAGAAGAAATTGTTGCCGCTTTGATGAAAGAATTTAGCTACAAATCAATAATGCAAGTACCCCGCCTTGAAAAAATCATCATTAATCAAGGTGTTGGCGGCGCTGTAAACGACAAAAAACTGATTGAGGTAGCACAAAATGAACTGACAACTATTACAGGACAAAAAGCAATTCAAACATTTTCGAAGAAAGACATTTCGAACTTTAAGTTGCGCAAAGGCATGCCTATTGGCGTAAAAGTTACGTTGCGCCGTGCAAAAATGTATGAATTTCTTGACCGTTTGGTGGCAGTGTCATTGCCTCGTATCCGCGACTTTAGGGGGATTTCCGACAAATTTGACGGGCGCGGCAATTATTCATTAGGTATCAAGGAACAGATTATTTTTCCTGAAATTGATATTGATAAAATCACAAAAATATTGGGCATGGAAATATCCTTTGTAACTACTGCCGGAAACGATAAAGAAGCGTATGCACTGCTTCGCGCGTTCGGATTACCTTTTAAAAACGCTAACAAAAAGTAAACTATGGCAAAAGAATCAATGAAAGCACGCGAAGTGAAACGTGCAAAGTTAGCGGCAAAATATGCAGAAAAACGCAAAGCGCTGAAAGAAGCCGGCGATTATGTGGGCTTGGCTAAATTGCCAAAAAATGCAAGCCCTGTGCGGTTGCACAATCGTTGTTCGCTTACAGGTCGTCCAAAAGGATTTATGCGTATGTTCGGCATCAGCCGCATCCAGTTCCGCGAAATGGCAAGCAAAGGCTTGATTCCGGGTATTCGTAAAGCAAGCTGGTAAAAGTAAAGAAATTTAGAAAAAACGAAATATTAATGGATATCGGGTGCTGAAGCACTGAGAAAAAATAAAGAAAAAGAAAAATGACTGATCCAATCGCAGACTATCTGACAAGAATCCGCAACGCGGTGAGTGCAGGACATAAAGTGGTAGAAATTCCTTCTTCAAAAATGAAGCAGGAACTTACCCGTATTCTGCACGAAAAAGGCTATATCCTTGCTTATAAAATTATAGAAGGAACGCCTTCGAACGCTATTAAAATAGCGTTGAAATATCATCCGGACACGAAACGTCCGGCGATAAAAAAATTGCAACGCATCAGTTCGCCCGGTTTGCGGCGATATGTTGATGTTGAAAACATGCCGCGCGTATTAAACGGCTTGGGCATTGCCATCATTTCTACATCGAAAGGTGTGATGACTGACAAGGAAGCCAAAGTGCAGAACGTAGGCGGCGAAGTATTATGTTATGTATATTAGAATAAAACGAATAAATAAGTTAATTTTATGTCACGAATAGGAAAATTACCTGTAAACCTGCCGCAAGCGGTTACCGTAAAGGTAAACGCGGGAAATGTGGTTGTGGTTAAAGGACCGCTCGGTGAGCTTCAGCAAAAAGTAGATGCTGATATTAAAATTACCGCAGAGGGAAGTGTAGTTACGGTAAGCCGACCGACCGACCAGCCCCGTCACCGCTCAATGCACGGATTATACCGCGCGTTGATTGCCAACATGGTGAAAGGCGTTTCGGAAGGATATACCATTCAGCAAGAGTTGGTGGGCGTGGGTTACCGCGTAGAAGTAAACGGACAAGTATTGGCGTTCAGTTTGGGCTATTCGCACGATATTCATTTCGAAATTCCGAAAGAAGTGAAAGCGGTTGCCGAAGCGGTAAAGAAAGGGGCAAACCCTGTGTTGACACTGAAAAGCCACGATAAGCAACTTATCGGGCAAGTGGCGGCAAAAATCCGCTCGTTGCGTAAACCTGAACCGTACAAAGGAAAAGGTATTAAATTTGTAGGCGAACAACTTCGCCGTAAAGCCGGAAAATCGGCAAGTGCAAAATAAATAGGGAGGTAGCGTTATGGCATTAACAAAAAGTGAAAGAAGACAACGAATTAAGTATCGTATCCGCAAAGTGATTAGCGGTACGGCGCAACGTCCCCGCATGTCGGTGTTTCGTAGCAACAAATCAATATATGTACAATTTATTGATGACGTGGCAGGCGTTACTTTGGCAGCCGCTTCGTCGCACGATAAATCATTGGACGTTGCCGTTAAAGGCAAGCCGGGAACAGAAGTGGCAAAGTTGGTAGGTAAATTAGCCGCCGAACGTGCCATTGAAAAAGGTATTACCACCGTAGCGTTTGACCGCGGCGGCTACCTTTATCATGGAAGAGTAAAAAATTTAGCAGACGCCGCCCGTGAAGGTGGTCTTACATTCTAAATGACAGATTATGACTACAAGTGTTAAAAAAGTAAAGACAACCGATTTGGATTTAAAAGAACGTATCGTAGCTATTCGGCGTGTAACCAAAGTAACGAAAGGCGGACGTCATTTTAGTTTTGCCGCTATTATGGTAGTGGGCAATGAAGATGGCGTAGTAGGCTATGGTCTTGGAAAAGCCGGCGAAATGGCTACTGCGATAGCAAAAGGAGTGGAGGATGCAAAGAAAAATCTGGTGAAGATTCCTTTGACTAAACGAACCATTCCGCATGAACAAACCGCTAAATTCGGAGGTGCGCAAGTGTTTATGAAGCCCGCAGCCGAAGGGACAGGTGTAAAAGCCGGCGGCGCTATGCGTGCAGTGTTTGAAAGCGTGGGTATTCACGATGTGTTGGCTAAGTCAAAAGGCTCATCAAACCCTCACAACTTAGTGAAAGCTACGGTGAACGCATTGCTTGAACTGCGCGACGCCTATACGATAGCCGGTTTACGAGGCATTCCGATGCAAAAAGTATTTAAAGGATAAGGAGAAAAGAGAGATGGCGAAAGTGAAAATTACACAAATAAAAAGCAAAAACAGCGCTACCGAGCGCCAGATTGCTACGCTAACCTCGCTGGGTTTGCGTCGGATGCATCAAACGGTAGAACGGGAAACAAATCCTGTAACTAACGGTATGATTGAAAAAGTAAGGCATTTGGTAAAAGTAGAAGAAATTTAAGCATAGAACGATTATGAGTTTACACAATTTAAAACCTGCACAAGGTTCTACACATAAGGAAAAACGGATTGGTCGCGGCGAAGGTTCGGGGCGCGGAGGTACTTCTACGCGCGGACACAAAGGAGCGCAATCACGTTCGGGTTATTCGAGCAAAAAAGGCTTCGAAGGCGGTCAAATGCCTTTGCAACGCCGTGTACCTAAATATGGGTTTACCAACAGATCCCGTATAGAGTACAAAGCTATTAATCTTTCTACCCTACAGTCGTTAATCGAGAAAATTAATGTAACCGACATTACTGTCGGCACGCTGGCTGAAGTCGGTCTGGTGTCGAAAAACGACCGTGTAAAAATTCTTGGAAACGGAAGTTTAACTTCTGCAATAAACGTAACAGCACATGCCTTTTCAAAATCGGCAATAGCTGCTATTGAAGCAAACAAAGGCACAGCCACTATACTTTGAAGCGATGAGAAAATTTATTACAACCATACAGAACATTTTCAAGATTGAAGACCTCCGCAAAAGGATAGGCTACACTGTCTTGCTGCTGCTTGTATATCGCTTGGGTAGTTACGTGGTGTTACCGGGCATTGACCCATTGCAGCTGGAAAGCCTGAAGTCGAGTGCATCGGAAGGGTTGTTGGGTTTGTTAAACCTGTTTTCAGGGGGAGCTTTCGGTAATGCTTCTATTTTCGCATTGGGCGTTATGCCTTACATCTCGGCGTCTATCGTTATCCAGTTGCTGGGTATGATGGTTCCGTATTTCCAACGTTTGCAGCGCGAAGGCGAAAGCGGACGCCGGAAAGTAAACCAACTTACGCGCTACCTGACCATCATTATTCTGGCTTTGCAAGGTCCGGCTTATATCACGGCGCTGCATAACCAATTGCCCGAAACGGCATTTCTGTTAGGCGGATTTGGTTACAATGTGTTTGCTACGGTAATCCTTATCGGCGGCACAATGTTTGTGATGTGGCTTGGCGAGCGGATTACCGACCGCGGTATCGGGAACGGTATTTCACTCATCATTACCATAGGTATTTTGGCAGACCTGCCCTTTGCCTTTGTGGCTGAAGCCGGTTCGCGATTTAACCAAACTACCGGCGGATTGCTGATGTTTGTAGTTGAAATTATCATACTGTTCTTTATCTTTGTAGCTACTATCATGCTGGTGCAAGGTACGCGAAAAATTCCTGTACAATATGCAAAGCGTGTAATCGGCAACAAACAATACGGAGGAGTACGTCAGTATATTCCTTTAAAAGTGAACGCAGCCGGTGTAATGCCTATGATTTTTGCGCAAGCAATCATGTTCTTTCCGATGTTGCTGTCGGGATTCGAAGCCACGAGCGGCATAGCAGTTGCATTCAGTGATTATACAGGATTTTGGTATAACCTTGTGGTTGCCTTTTTGGTGATGGCATTTACTTATTTTTACACTGCCGTAACGGTTAATCCAAACATGATGGCGGAAGAAATGAAGAAAAACGGCGGATTTATACCCGGTGTGAAACCCGGTAAAAAAACAGCTGAATATATTGACTCTGTAATGTCGCGCATTACGTTGCCCGGCTCTATTTTCCTTGCAATAGTGGCTATTATTCCCGCTCTTGCCAGAAACATGGGCATCAACGACCAGTTCGCGCGGTTTTATGGCGGCACTTCGCTCCTTATTTTGGTGGGCGTGGTGCTTGATACGTTACAACAAATTGAAAGTCATCTTCTCAATCGTCACTATGACGGTTTGATGAAGACAGGGCGTTTGAAAGGACGCAACGGATAGAAAGAGAGAAAGGTGTTCTTTGAAAAAATGATAACACTCCGAACCGACGAAGAGATTGAGATATTAAGAGAAAATGCACTTTTAGTATCAAAAACTTTAGCGGAAGTGGGGAAACGGATACAACCCGGCGTAAGTACGTTGGAATTGGATAAATTGGCTGAAACATTTATCCGCGACCATGGTGCAGCGCCCGGCTTCCTTGGCTACAACGGCTTCCCCAATACCCTTTGCCTGTCGGTCAATGATGTGGTGGTGCATGGTATTCCTTCGGCGTACCGCCTGAAAGAAGGCGACGTCATTTCAGTAGACTGCGGAACGCGCTACAAGGGATATTACGGCGATTCGGCTTACACATTTGCCGTAGGCGAAATAAACGAAGACGCGAAACACTTGTTGAAAGCAACAAAAGAATCGCTCTTCAAAGGCATTGCTCAGGCGATAGACGGAAACAGGGTAGGCGATATATCGTTCGCGATACAAAACCATGTAGAGCCGTTTGGCTACAGTGTAGTGAGGGAGATGGTCGGACACGGATTAGGGTCGCGCATGCACGAAAAACCCGATGTGCCTAATTTTGGGCACAGAGGACACGGAAAGCGGTTGCAAAACGGTATGGTAATTTGTATCGAACCGATGATTAATGCCGGTACTAAAGACGTGTTCATGGACGAGGACGGATGGACGCTCCACACACGCGACGGAAAAAAATCGGCACATTATGAATTAACGGTGTGCGTGCGGAAAGGGCACCCCGATGTGTTATCAACATTTGAGTTTATAGAAAAAGTGATTAAGTAAGTAAGATTTAAAATTATTATAAGAAGATATGTCTAAACAGACGGTCATAGAAAAAGAGGGTACAATAACCGAAGCCTTGTCGAACGCGATGTTTCGCGTGGAGTTGGACAATGGTCATGTGGTTATAGCCCATATTTCCGGAAAGATGCGGATGCACTACATTCGTATTCTCCCCGGTGACAAAGTTCGTATAGAGATGTCGCCTTATGATTTAACAAAAGGTAGAATTTCATTCAGACACAAATAAAAGCATACCATTATGAAAGTAAAGGCTTCTATAAAAAAACGCAGCGAAGACTGCAAGATTGTAAAACGGAAAGGGCGTTTGTATGTAATATGCAAAAAAACGCCGAAATTTAAAATGCGTCAAGGATAAACGCTTGAAAAATTTATTAATTATTAATTTTTAAGAATTAAAGTATGGCACGTATAGCCGGAGTTGATTTACCAAAGAACAAACGCGGAGAGATAGGATTGACCTATATCTACGGAGTGGGGCGCAGCACAGCGCAAGACATTCTTCGTACCGCAGGTATTGATTTTGACATAAAAGTAAAAGATTGGAATGATGAGCAGATAACTGCCATTCGTAATCTTATCCAAGAAAAGGGTTTGAAAATTGAAGGCGAATTGCGCTCATCGGTGCAACTCAACATCAAACGCCTGATGGATATTGGTTGTTACCGTGGCATCCGTCATCGTTTGGGATTGCCGGTACGTGGGCAAACAACCAAGAACAATGCCCGTACACGTAAGGGTAAGAAGAAAACAGTAGCAAACAAGAAAAAAGCAACTAAATAGGAAATAAACATGGCAAAAAAGACCACAACAACGAAGAAAAAAGTAGTGAAAGTAGATGCTTACGGACAAGCGCATGTACATTCCACCTTTAACAATGTTATTGTAACCTTGGCAAATAGTGAAGGGCAAGTAATCAGTTGGTCATCGGCTGGTAAAATGGGTTTCCGCGGCTCGAAGAAAAATACGCCGTATGCAGCCCAAACCGCTGCCTCTGACTGTGCAAAAGTAGCTTTTGACTTAGGGCTGCGTAAGGTGAAGTGCTATGTGAAAGGTCCCGGCTCGGGTCGCGAAGCGGCTATTCGCCAAATTAATACCGCAGGTATTGAAGTTACCGAAATAATAGATGTTACTCCTTTGCCGCACAACGGCTGTCGTCCGAAAGGACGCCGCAGGGTATAATAACTCAAAGGTTAAAGCAATAAATAACGCTTAATAATTAAACCCCGGCGGCAACGGGTTACCAACGGCAAAGAAAAATGGCAAGATACACAGGTCCTACAACAAAAATCGCCCGTAAATTCGGTGAACCTATCTACGGTCCCGATAAACATTATGACCGCAAAGCCTACCCTCCGGGGCAACACGGCTTGGCAAAGAAACGTAAGAAAGTATCGGAATATGGTACTCAATTACAGGAAAAACAAAAAGTGAAATACACTTACGGCATATTGGAACGCCAATTCCGTAACCTTTTTGTGAAAGCATCGCGTATGCGCGGACGCAAAGGCGAAAACCTTTTGCTGCTGCTCGAAAGCCGCCTTGACAACTTGGTTTACCGGCTCGGCATTGCACCTACACGCGCGGCTGCCCGCCAATTGGTTACGCATCGCCATATTGTGGTGGACGGAAAAATATGCAACATCCCGTCGCGTATTATTAAAATCGGCGATACGATTGGCGTACGCGAACGCTCGCAGGCATTGGAAATAATACAGGAAGCAGTTACCGGTCGCAATAGCAGCAGATATCCTTGGTTAGAATGGGATGGCGCTACGTTTACCGGAAAATTGATCAGCCTGCCCGAACGTACGGAAATCCCCGAAAACATTAACGAACAATTGATAGTAGAGTTGTACTCTAAATAAAGAATCCCATTAATAACTTTTATACACAAAATAAATATGGCAATATTAGCATTTCAGAAACCCGATAAAGTAATTTTACTTGAAGCAAACGACACATTCGGACGCTTTGAATTCCGCCCGCTGGAACCCGGGTATGGTATTACGGTAGGCAATGCCTTGCGCCGCATTTTAGTGTCGTCGCTCGAAGGGTACGCCATTACTACAGTGAAAATAGCCGGTGTAGATCACGAATTTGCAACTATCCCCGGCGTGATCGAAAATGTAGTTGAAATTATCCTTAATCTTAAACAAGTACGTTTCAAACGAATGGTTGATAAGGTTGACGGCGAAAATGTGTCGCTCACCATTGGCGGGCAAGACAAATTTACGGCGTATGATATTTCGAAGCAACTCTCGTCATTCAAGGTGTTGAACCCCGACTTGGTGATTTGCAAAAAAGAGCCGTCCGTGAAATTACAGATAGAACTCACCGTCGGAAAAGGTCGCGGCTATGTGCCTGCTGATGAAAACAAGCCTGCCGAAGCGCCGTTCGGATTGATTCCCATCGACTCCATTCATACGCCTATTAAAAACGTGAAATACACGGTTGAAAACTGGCGCGTGGAGCAAAAAACGGACTACGAAAAACTGGCGCTCGAAATTACTACCGACGGCTCGATACATCCGAAAGATGCACTGAGGGAAGCGGCAAAGATATTGATTTATCACTTTATGCTTTTTTCCGAAGATAAAATCACGTTTGATATCCCCGGCGAATCGGTTGCGGATGAATTTGACGAAGAAACACTGCGCATGCGCCAACTGTTGACCACGCGATTGTCGGATATGGAACTTTCGGTACGCGCCCTCAACTGTTTGAAAACTGCCGAAGTGGATACGCTTGGCGAATTGGTGCGCTTCCAACGCTCCGACCTGCTGAAGTTCCGTAATTTCGGACGTAAATCGTTGACCGAACTTGACGCCTTGTTAGAGCGGCTGAAACTTAGTTTCGGAATGGATATTGCAAAATATATAATTTAGACAAAAGAATAGAAAACGATGAGACATAATAAGAAATTTAACCATTTAGGACGGAAAGCGGGACACCGTAAAGCGATGTTGGCAAACATGGCGTCGTCGTTAATTTTACATAAACGTATTGAAACTACCGAGGCGAAAGCAAAGGCTTTGCGCGTGTATGTAGAGCCTTTGATTACAAAATCGAAAGACGACACTACGCACTCGCGCCGTACGGTATTCAGCTACTTGAAAGACAAAATAGCCGTGGCGGAATTATTCCGCGCCGTAGCGCCGAAAATAGCCGCCCGCCCCGGAGGATACACCCGTATTTTGAAACTCGGCTTTCGCGCCGGCGACGCCGCCGATATGGCGATGATTGAGTTGGTGGACTTCAACGAAGCCGCGTTGGCTGCATCGGGCAAAGGCGGCGCGAAGAAAGCCACTACACGCCGCAGCCGTGCGAAAAAAACCGCCGCGCCGGCAGCCGTAGCCGAAGCACAAACGCCGACGGTAGCCGAAACGCCCATACCGGTAGCCGAAACCCCCGCAGAACCGGCAACGGAAGAGGCGACACCGCAAGAGGCGACACCGCAAGATTGAGATAAAATTTGAATTAATATTTGAAAGAGGCTGCCCAAAAAGTAATATTTTTGGGCGGCTTCGTTTGTCAGCTATGCCTCATAATTGTGGCAAGGGGGTAGTGTGTAAAAAAAGATTTAGCCAAAGTTTGTAAGATATTCAATTATTATTTTTACCTTTGCGCCACTGAATTAAAATTAATAACTCTAATGAGTTTTGTGCAAAACTTCTTGATAACTATTACGCCAATCCCTTGCATAGTAAGGGGAAAAGCCGTATCTTTGTACCGCACACCGCACACCGCACACCGCACACCGCACACCGCACACCGCACACCGCACACCGCACACCGCACACCGCACACCGCACACCAGCACTCCTTATACACCTTATATATATAGTAACGCACATTCCGGCGTTCCGGCACATCGTGGAGATTTGTTGCCGGAAGTTTCGGCGTGCCCTCCCCACATGGGGGATTTATTCCCGGAACTTCCGGCAAGATTTCCCCACGTGGGGATTTATTCCCGGAACTTCCGGCGAGATTTCCCCACGTGGGGATTTATTCCCGGAAGTTCCGGCAAGATTTCCCCACGCGGGGATTTGCTCCCGGAACTTCCGGCGGGATTTCCCCACATGGGGGATTTGTCGCCGGAACTTCCGGCAGGTTTTCCCCAAAGGGGCTTGGCTTTTTATTTTCTATTTTCTAAATTTCTAAAACAAATGATTACAAGCAAAACAAACAAATTGATGACGGCAGCCGTAGCGCTGCTATTGGTGGTTGCCTCGTGCGGCGAGGACACGGTTGTTACCGAAACGCCCCCAGAACTAACCCCCGAATTGTCGGTGGACAAAACTACTATTGATGCCGCCACAGAAAGCGGCACATACGCCGTAGCGGTAACTGCCAACGTGCCGTGGACGGCGGCGAGCAGCGACGCATGGTGCACCGTAAGTCCCACGTCGGGCGAGGGCGACGGTACGCTCGCCGTGGCAGTAGCTGCCAATGACGACATCGTTGCCCGTACCGCAACCCTTACCGTGACGGCAGAGGGCGTGGCGGCAAAGACGATTGCCGTAACGCAGGCGGCAAAACCTGTCTATGGCGTAAGTTTTAATTCTAACGGCGGCTCGGCGGTAGCATCCATCGCCGGCGTGCGGCAGGGGCAGACGCTTGATTCGCTCCCTGAGCCTACGAAAGACGGCTATGTGTTTGAGGGCTGGTTTACCGACGCGACATTCGGCAGCCGCTTTACTACTACGACGGCAGTAACGGCAGACGTTACGCTGTATGCCAAATGGACAATCGAACCCATATATACCGTAACGTTTAATTCAAACGACGGCTCGGCGGTAGATCCTATCGCCGGAATCCGGCGGGGGCAGACCCTTGATTCGCTCCCTGAGCCTACAAAAGACGGCTATGTATTTGAGGGCTGGTTTACCGACGATACGACATTCGCCATCCGCTTTACTACGGCTACGCCGATAACGGCAGACATCACGGTGTATGCCCAATGGACGACCGAACCCTTATATACCGTAACGTTTGATTCCAACGGCGGCTCGGCGGTTGCGTCTATCGGCGGCATCAGAAAAGGACAAACGGTTGCGTCGCTGCCTGCCAATCCCACAAAAGCGAGCCATATTTTCGAGGGATGGTTTACCGACAACACCACGTTTGCCACCCCATTTACTACGGCTACGGCGGTCGCGGCGGACATCACGGTGTATGCCAAATGGACGCCCACCTACACCGTAACGTTTAATTCCAACGGCGGCTCGGCGGTTGCGTCTGTTAGCGGGCTTCTTTCGGGACAAAAGCTTGCGTCGCTGCCTGCCAATCCCACGAAAGCGGGCAATGTGTTCGGCGGATGGTTTACGGACAATACTACGTTTACCACCCAGTTTACTACGGCTACGGCGGTCGCGGCGGACATCACGGTGTATGCCAAATGGACGCCCACCTACACGGTAACGTTTAATTCAAACGGCGGATCGGCGGTTGCGTCCATCAGCGGAATTGAACACGGAAAAACGGTTTCGTCCATTCCCACGCCCACCAAAGCCAACAGCGTATTTCAGGGCTGGTTTAGCGACAACGGTTCGTTCCTCAACGTTTTTGACGCCACCAAGCCCGTAACGGCAAATATCACGGTGTATGCCAAATGGAAAGTGTGGCTTACCGCGCCCGCACAGCCTGCCGCAACCACCACAACGCCTAACACCTCTTTGTTTAACGGAACTGTTTCCGGGGGTCAATATTACATTGATAAGGTAAGGCCGATTGTGCTCAATTATCCGGATGCTGAGCAATCGACGCTAATTAACATGTTCGCGGGGATACCTATGTCTGTTGTTATTACAGAAGAGGAATACCGGAAAAGCATCACCCTTGATAAAACGCTCTATGAATATACCGACTGGCACAATGCCGATCATACGTTAAGCGTTACCATCAGCGATATCAATGGCGCATCGGTGAGCGCTTCCATTACGGAAGTTGTTTCGCTCACTTTGGGCAGCGCAAAGGTGGGTAATTTGAGCGCATCCATTACCAGAGAGACCACCAGCACCGTTGCAAAAGTTCAAGCCTTAACCACCCAGAGCACATGGGATTTACGGGAATTTAACCCTGCGTATCAGTACAAGGTAATCGTAACCGGTCGCGTTGATATTCACGATTTCTACTGGAGTCAAGCTTATGTGGGTACATCACTTGGAAGATATGGACCGTTTTCCGCCGTTAAAGTCCAAACCGACACGGTACAAATGATATTAATCAGCCGCCTCAAACCCTAAGGGTTGTGCGACCAATAATACTTTTGTAAATGAAAGGGGCTGTCCGGTTTTTGGGCAGCCTCTTTTCATGTCGTCCTATCCGGTTATTCCTGCTTCACATCAGCGGCGCCATGAGGTTGGCAATCGTGCCGACGAAGCGCCGCCAGCACGAGCGTTTTTTCCATGTGTGCGCGTCCATTTTCGTAGAATGGGCTTTGTCGGCTTCAAACACGCCGCCTAACGCCAAGGCGGTGGGGGCGTCGAAAATAAAAGCATTGACTTCGTAGTCGTACCGGAGGCTTCGATAGTCGAAGTTGAGGCTGCCTACGGTGCAGAATTTATCATCTACCGTCATCACTTTCGAGTGGTGGAAGCCGTTGTTGTAAACGTACACGTCTGCGCCTTTCTTCATCAACCGGTGCGCTACGTGGAACATGCCGTCGGGCGTGAATGGAATATCCGATTTTGCCGGAATCATCAGCTCTACCGTTATGCCGCGCTTGACGGCGTCGTTCAGCGCTCTTCGGATGGGCTTGTCGGGGATGAAATAAGGGTTCACGATTTGTATCTTTTTTTGCGCCGCGCGGATGGACTGCACAATGGTTTCGCGCAGTTGTCGGGGCATGGTGCGGGGCGTGCGCTCTACGATGGCTACAAGCATACTGTCGCCGGTGTGGAACGAGTGGTTGAAGTACATATCGCCGCCAAGCGTTTGTTCCGTAACTTTGTTCCACATGGCGAGGAAAATTTGTTGCAGCTCGTTCACGGCTTCGCCCTCTATGCGCAGGTGCATGTCGCGCCAATCGCCTATTTCGGGCAGCCCGTCTATATAGTAGTCGGCTACGTTCATGCCGCCCATGTAGGCGATTGCGGCGTCGATAACCACAATTTTCCGGTGGTCGCGGTGCGCAATGTGGTTCAGGTAGGGAAACCGTATAGGGTCGAACGCCACAATGTCAATGCCTCTTTCCCTTAATTTCTGCAAATAGTCTTTGTGCAGCGGTTTGTTGTTCGACAGGTTGCCGAATCCGTCGAATATGGCGCGTACCTCTACGCCCTCCTGCGCTTTGTCTGCCAGCAAGTCGAACAGCAGGTTGCCGATAGAGTCGTTGCGGAAATTGAAATATTCGAGATGTATATGGCGCTTGGCTTTTTTAATGTCGGCAAACAACCGGTCGAATTTTTCGCTCCCGCTTTTCAGCAATGTCAATGTGTTGTGTACGGTAACAGGAATGTGGCGTGAAGCAAGAAATCCGATGACTGCCGAATCGCTGCTTGCCGTATGTTGCGCGGCGATAGGGGATGCAGCGGCAAGCAGCGCGATACATAACAACCGCCTGCCTTTTTTTTTCATACGCCTTAACCCCTCAGAAAATACATGTCGGACACCATGGATTCTCATCGGGACACAACGAAATTACGATTCATGCTGCACTATCTCCTGTATGGCGCGGGCAAGGCGGTCGGCGTCGCGGCGCAACCCATCTACGGTTACAGGATTGGAAGAGTAGTCTACTTCTATGCGGTCTTCATACAGGCGCGTGAAGCGCACGATGTGGCTTTGGTGGCGGAAGACCATCTTTTTGTTGTCGTCGCTTTCCAATTTGAAATTGGCATTTGCAAAACGCCGGATAATGTCCTGCTTCTCGCCGTCAAGCGGGTGATTGACATAAATCCGTTGTTTGATGTAGCCGAAAAGCGGATGCACCAAGCCGAAAACCAGCAAAAAAATGACGAGAAGTTTCAGGTTGCTTGTCAGCAACAGGTCTTTCAAAGTTATTTGGTTGTTCGACGAAGCGCCGAAATAAAAACCGGCTACATAGATAAGGCATGCAATAATGCAAAACATCAATATTGATTTGAGTGCGCGGCGAAGGTAACGTGTATTTATCATGTTATTATTTTTCTTTAATTTCTTTCCATACGAGCGCCGCAGAGCCAAGCACGGCGGCGTTTGTTTTGTCGTTTAACTCGGAAGGCAGAAGCGCTACTTTCCCTTTCCAGAATTTGAGAAGATTGGCTTCCAAGTGTTCTTTCACAGGCGTAAAAAGATGTTCGCCTGCCCTGACCAATCCGCCAAAGAGGAACACGGCTTCGGGCGACGTAATGGCTATCATGTTGGCTATTGCCAGCCCCAGCAGCTTGCCTGTATGCGCAAAGGCTTCGATGGCAATGGGGTCGTGGTTAATGGCGGCTTGGGTAATCATGTCGGCAGAAAGTTCGTTGAAACTGATATTTTTCAAAATACTGTCGCCGCGGTGGTCGGCAAGGAGTTTATACACGGTTCGCACAATACCCGACGCCGAAGCATAGGTTTCGAGGCAGCCGTGCCTACCGCAACCACACTCGCGTCCGTTGGGCGACACGATGGTATGCCCCAATTCGCCCGCAAAGCCGTCATGCCCATACAGTAGTTCGCCGTTCACCACAAAGCCGCTGCCCAAGCCTGTGCCGAGCGTTACGACTACAAAGTCTTTCATGCCTCTTGCACCGCCGTAAATCATTTCGCCGATAGCGGCGGCATTGGCGTCGTTGGTAATTACCACAGGAAGCCCCGCAAAACGGTCTTTCAATTTTTGCGCCACAGGCAACACGCCGCTCCACATAAGATTAGGCGCAAATTCAATGTTGCCGGTATAGTAGTTTGCATTGGGCGCTCCCATGCCAATTCCCGCCAGTTCGTAGTCTTCATGAATGTCTGAAGCCAATGCGTTGACGCCTTCGGCAAGGGCTTGGATAAATAAATCGAAGTCCATGTATTTCCTTGTAAGGAAAGAGCCTTCGCCGTAGATTTTCCCATGGTTGTCCACTACGCCATACGTCGTATTAGTGCCTCCAATGTCAATACCTGCTACTAATTTTAGATTCATCGTAAATGAGTTTAAAATGTAAAAATATTCATTTTTTACGAAAATAGCAAGTTTCGAGCTATATTTTTCGTATTTTTGCATAAAATTTTACATAATGCCGGTATCTGTTGAACATATCAGTAAGTTGTATGGGGCGCAAAAAGCGCTCGATAAAGTGAGTATTGACATACCTCGCGGGCAGGTAGTGGGCTTGCTCGGACCTAACGGCGCAGGGAAATCTACATTGATGAAAATCATTACCGGCTACCTTTCGTCCGACGAGGGAACGGTGCAAGTGAATGGTTTCGACGTGGCGGCGCAGCCGTTGAAAGCCCGCCGCTGCATCGGTTATCTTCCTGAACACAATCCGTTGTACGACGATATGTATGTGCGCGAATATCTCACGCTGATGGGGCGGTTGCAAGGCTTGGGGCGCAAAGCAAAAAGCCGCGCCGACGACGTGATTGCACTTACGGACATCACGCCGGAACAACATAAAAAAAACGGACAACTTTCAAAAGGTTACCGCCAACGGGTAGGGCTGGCGCAAGCGTTGATTCACGAGCCGGAGGTGCTTATTCTTGATGAACCGACGTCGGGACTTGACCCCAACCAAATTGTAGGCATCCGGCAATTGATACAATCGCTCGGCGCAGACCGTTCGGTGTTGCTTTCTACGCATATCATGCAGGAGGTGGAAGCGATGTGCAGCCGTGTAGTCATCATCCATAAAGGGCATATTGTGCTTGACGCGGCGATGGACGACCTCCGCCGGCAACCGCAATCCATCGAAGAAATTTTCAGGGATTTGACGAATTGATGTTGATTCGTTTTTGGCGAAAAGCCGCCATCGTAAAATGAAACAAAGTTCGTTGGCGCATCATCTGTTTGTGCCTTCAAACAAATCGTGATTGACGGCTTCGGACTTTTTCTGTGATTTGAAATTGTTGAACGTATAGGACAACGTGGCGGTAAACAGCGGCGAACGCGGATAAATGGTAGTGAGCGTTTCCATATCGGCGCTCGACCGAGCGCTGACGTATTGCGCTGTGGACAGCACATCGCGGATAACGAGGCTTGCCGTCAGTCTCCGGTTGAGCAGCTGTTGCCGGATGGTGAAGTTGAGGTAGAAAAATTCCTTTATCCGTCCTTGTGTGCTTACCGAAGGACCTACGTAGTAGGCTTCGAGCCGCATCCGTGTATTTCGTTTAATATCAAAATTATTATTGACTGCCAATTGCCAGTTTTGGCTCTCTTCATCTTTACCTGCGATTTTAAAATCGTTTTTTATTTGGTAGTCATACCAACTTCCGTTGGCGTCGAAATTCCACCATGTATATATAGGAATGGTAACCATCAATTCCATGCCGGTAGCATAATCATTGCCCACGTTTGTCATCGAATCAAGGGTAACGCCTACGTGGTAAGGAATCCGAATACGTTCGATTTTGTCTTTTCGCGCACGGTGGAATAATGCTGCCGACAATGAAGTTTTGCCGATTTTCTTTTGATAGCCCAATTCTACGGAATTGGTATATTCGGGTAAAATAAACGGATTGCCGCATTGTGCCGTGTAATAATCTACATACACTACATACGGCTCCATATAAAACAATTCCGGCTGGGTGATGCGCCGTGAATAGGCAAAGCGAAGCCGGTCGTTGTCGTTGAGTTGGTAAGCCAAATGCACGGACGGAAAAAAGTCGAGTTTATGCCGCGTGTGCCGCGCCCATTCCCGATTGTTGCCTAACTTCCAAAATGAATATTCGCTGCGCAATCCCGCCTGATAGCTGAATTGCTTATAGCTGTGCGACGCCATCAGGTACAACGCATGAATATCGCGGCGGAACAGATATTTATTGTACAAATCGTCGCGGCGTTGAAAAGCGCCGGCGTTCGGGTTATACATATCTATGTTGTAGTCGCCGTTTTCGGTATATGTGTATAGTTGGTATCCCGCTTCCAGTTTACCCGCTTTGTTGTCGAACGGATATACATAATCGGCATTTGCTTGCGCTGTGAAACGGTATTCGTACTCCCATGCGCGATGCCCTTGTGCTTGTTGTCCGTTCAGATTCCACAAATCGGTTTGGAAATTTTCCATCGCATTGCCTTCATAAAAGGCATACAAGGCAGCGGTGAGCAGATGTCCCTCGCGGTTGGGGAAACGGTGTTCCATACCTATGTCCTCGCGCACAAACCATTCATAGAGGTGTACAAAATCTTTTCCGTTAAGCGTATCATAGCGCGTATTGCCGTTTGCCGTCGATGTATAGGCGTCTTCGTAGTGCAGTTCGCCGCCGCGCCACCTATCTCTGTACCCCGCTTGCGTAGCCGCTGACCACGTAGTGTTTTTCTTGAACCAATCCCAACCCGAACGCAGGTAATACACGTCGGTATGCCGCTCGCGGATACCGGCGGAATGGTCGGTAGTAAGGGTGTCGGGCGTTGTGATTGTTTTCAGTTGGTCGAAATCGCTTACCACATACCTGCGCGATGCTTCGCCCGACAGTTGCCACCGGAAATTTTTTTTGCGGAAAGCCGTCAGAAAATCCACGTTGCGCGACAATGCGGAACTTCCCATCAGGTTTATCATGCCGCTCCAACCGTCGGCGTATTGTTTTTTCGTAATAATATTGATGATTCCGGCAGAGCCGTCGGCGTCGTTTTTTGCCGACGGAGTAGTTATAATCTCAATATTTTCAATCTGCCCTACAGGAATCTGTTCCAAATCCTGAGCTGCCGGTTTGTCGTCAATATACACTTTGAAGCCCGAACTTCCGCGAAAACTTATGCCGCCGTCGGCGTCTATGCGCACCGACGGAGTTTGCGAAAGAATATCAAGCGCTGTGCCGCCTGCCGCCGAAATAAAACCGGAAGCGTCAATCACTTGTTTGTCGAGTTTATACGTTACTTGCCGCCGCCGCCCTATCACCTCTACTTCCGACAGCGCGTGTTCGGCTTGTTCCAGCAGGATGTCGGCAACCGTAACGTGCGCCGTGCCTGCCGACACGTTGAACGCGGCAGATTGGAATGTTTTATACTTCATGTCGTGAACTTGGAGGTAATAATTGCCTGCTTTTTTGCATGAGATGACAAATGCGCCGCTGCTGTCGGTTAACGCATATCCTGCAGACGAACTGTCTGCCGCATGGTGGAGGGTTACGGTGGTAAACGCTACCGGCGCATGGTCGGTTTTGTCCGTTACTTTTCCCGATACTGTGTATGGTGAAGTATGGTTTGTATGCTGCGCCCTGCCGTCAAATACCGCCCACAAGCAACACACTGCAATCAAAAAGGATATTTTTTTCATAAAGCATCGAAGATTAAATTACATATTAATGATGACTGAAAATTGCCACTGCAAAATGCGCCGCCATAGCGCCGCAAACAAAAATCTTCAATCCTGTGGACAACAGAAAGCCGAGAAATGAACCTACGGCAGCTTTTAATGAAGCGGAACTGCTTTTTCCGGCTAAAAGTTCGCCTATCAATGCACCGACGAACGGAAAAATAATAATGCCTATCGGCAGGAAAAAAAGTCCGAACACCATGCCTAATGTAGCGCCCCATACGCCGGCTTTTGAGCCGCCCATTTTTTTCGTACCCCACACAGGAATATAATAATCCATAATGGTTACGACAATTGCCACGAACGCCCAAATGACAATCCATGTCCACGAAACGGAATTTTCGTAATGCGGCGTAAATTTCAGCAGCAGCAACCCTGCCCAGCCCAATGGCGGACCCGGCAACACAGGCACAATACATCCGAGTAGCCCGACAAGCAGGCAAACAATGCTTAAAATAATGAGAGTAATAGTCATGCGTATATATTTCTAAAGCTATATTTTACAAAGATACAAAATAGATTTAATAATTCAAAATTCGCCCTATGTCGGGGATTTTTGCCATCCCTGCCTTACTTTTAACGACGAAACACTTAACACCTTACGCCTCATGCTTCACACATCGCTCTTCACTTTCCGTAAAAATCCGTATCTTTGTAGAATGATTGCAAAGTCTATTGTAGATAAGGTGGCGCAATTGCCGCATTTGCCCGGAGTGTATCGTTTTCTGAACGCGGCGGGTACGGTGATTTATGTGGGCAAAGCCAAAGACCTTCGTAAGCGGGTGGCGCAATATTTCACTGCCCGGCGCTACGAAAGCCGGAAGCTCACGCTCCTTGTCAGCAAAATTGCCGACATCCGGCATACGGTTGTGCCTACCGAAGCCGATGCGTTGCTGCTCGAAAATAACCTTATTAAAGAATTGCAACCGCGATACAACGTGCTGTTGAAAGACGGAAAAACATATCCATGGATTTGCATCAAAAATGAACCTTTCCCGCGTGTTTTTTCTACCCGCCGTATGGTCAGGGACGGCTCGAAATATTTTGGTCCCTACACGTCGGGCATTGTGATAAAAACCATGCTCGACCTTATCCGCCATCTTTATCCGTTGCGTACGTGCAATCTTGCGCTTACGCCCGAAGTTATTGCAAAAGGCAAACACCGCGTATGCCTCGAATATCATATCGGACGATGCGCCGCGCCTTGTACAGGCATGCAAACCGAAGGCGATTATCTTGCCAACATCAACGCCATTACGTCGATTATTAAAGGGCATTTAACCGAAGTGTCGGAAATGTTGCGCAACAGTATGTTCAGCGCGGCGGCGGAACATAAGTTTGAAGAGGCGCAACGGTTCAAAGACCGCCTTGACGTGCTGAAACACTACCGGTCGAAATCGGTAATTGTAACGCCAAGCATCACGAACGTTGATGTATTTATGATTATTGTAGATCAATATGAGGCATATTGCAGTTTTCTGCGCGTGGTGCAGGGCGCGGTGAACCAATCGCATACGGTGGAATTACGGTTGGGTATTGAAGAAGAAAAAGAAGCGCTGTTGAGCTATTTTATTGCCGAAATGCACGAACGGCTGGGCGAACTATCCAATGAATTGATTGTCCCTTTCAAACCCGACCACGAATTGTCCGGCGCTGTTTACACCGTTCCGCAAAAAGGCGATAAACTCAAACTCCTTGAATTGGGCGAGCGCAACTGCCGCCTGCATAAGCTCGAAAAGTTGAAACAGCTCGAAAAAACGAATCCCGAACATCATGCCGAGCGTATTCTGACAACAATAAAAACTGACCTTCGCTTGCCCGATCTGCCGCGTCATATCGAATGTTTCGACAACTCGAACCTGCAAGGAACGAATGCCGTGTCGTCGTGTGTCGTGTTCCGGAATGCGAAGCCCAGCAAGAAAGATTACCGCCACTTTAATGTAAAAACCGTCGTCGGCGCGAATGATTTTGCTACGATGGTGGAAGTGGTAACCCGTCGTTACAGCCGGATGCTTACAGAAGGCGCGGCGTTGCCGCAGCTCATTGTCATTGATGGAGGGAAGGGACAACTCCGCGCCGCTTTCGAAGCGTTGCAGACACTCGGTATAGAGAAAGAAATTGCCATCATAGGATTGGCAAAACGGCTCGAAGAAATTTATTTTCCGGGTGATTCCATACCTTTGTTTCTTGACAAAAATTCCGAGTCGTTGCGGGTGATTATGCAGTTGCGCGATGAGGCGCACCGTTTCGGCATTACGCATCACCGGCGAAAACGTTCGGCTTCGATGATTGTAACGGAGCTTACCGACATTGGCGGCATCGGCGAAAAAACAGCCGAAAAATTATTGACGGCATTTCACAGCGTCGCACGCATAAAAACCGCGCCGTTTGAAGCCCTGAAAGCCGTAGTGGGCGAAAAAGCCGCCCGCGCCGTAGGGGCATATTTTGATGTTGCCGATTGAAGTCAAGATACATTTATTTCAAAAATGGAATTGAAAGCCGATGATTTGCTGAGAACGAAAAGATAAATCATATTGTTTGGTAAACTTAAAAACTGTTTAATTTTCATTGAGATTTTTATTCTATTGAGCATAATACAAACAAAAGCGATTTGAATCATAATTCGTAGTCTTTAGCTAATCGTCGAAAATTTTCCAACCATGCAAAAATTCTTTATACCGTTGATAATCACAGAAATGCGATATTAATTCAACATAAATAACTGATATTCAACGCTTTGATTATAAATGTAAACAGTTTCTAATTTTATAAATAAAAATTCGTATCTTTGTACAACCTTATAAATAGATATTATGGATACATGGTGGAATTCGTTGGATTTGTTGTTGAAAGTCATGTGGGCTATTTCCCTGACGAGCAGCATTGTGTTTGCTATACAAATGGTATTTACATTTGTAGGGATGGACGCCGATGGCGATCTGAGCGGCGACGCGGGCAACGATACGGACAACGGCGGAATGCCATTCCAGTTGTTCACGTTTCGTAATTTTATTAATTTTTTTCTTGGGTTTTCGTGGACGGGTATTGCTTTTTATGGCATCATCGGCAATAAAGTGTGGCTGGCGTTGTTCTCTGCATTTATGGGGGCGCTGTTGGTTTTTCTGGTTATGTTACTTTTTTATGCGTTGAGCCGTACCGTACAAAGTGGAAATATCAATATCCGGCAGACGATAGGACTTACAGCGGTGGTATATTTTCCGGTAGCTGCCGCCCGCGCCCGCGCCGGAAAAATACAAGTAACGGTGCAGCAAACCGTCCGCGAATATGACGCTATGACCGACGGCGCAGAACTCGCAACAGGCAGATTGATACGTATCACCGATGTGATTGAAGGAAACATCCTGTTGGTTGAAGAAATGTAATTTCTAATTTTTAGTAATAATAAACATATAATTTATAACACATTAATTTTAATTTTTATGACTCCTGCTTTAACAATTATCGTATTTGCTGTCGTATTATTTATTACGTTTTCAGCTATTTTATCGCGTTACAAACGCTGTCCGTCCGACCGTATTTTGGTGGTGTATGGAAAAACAGGTAAAAACAAAGAGGGCGGGGCTAATTCCGCAAAATGTATTCATGGCGGCGCCGCCTTTATTTGGCCCGTGTTTCAAAGCTATCAGTTTTTGAACTTGACGCCCATTCCTATCGAATGTAATTTGACCAACGCCTTGAGTAAGCAGAACATCCGTGTTGATGTGCCGTGCCGTTTTACGGTAGGCATTTCTACCGACCCCGACAATATGACCAACGCCGCCGAACGGTTGTTGGGGCTATCGCCTAAAAACATTCAAGACCTTGCTACCGATATTCTGTTCGGGCAGTTACGTTTAGTTATTGCCACGATGGACATTGAAGAAATTAACTCCGACCGCGACAAATTCCTGATAAACGTGAGCCAAAATGTAGAACTGGAACTGCGTAAAATCGGGCTAAAGTTAATTAATGTGAATGTAACGGATATCCGCGACGAATCGGGTTATATCGAAGCATTGGGAAAGGAAGCCGCCGCTAAAGCCATCAACGAAGCCAAGAAAAGCGTGGCGGAGCAAAACCGTTTCGGGGAAATAGGAAAAGCCGAAGCTGACCGTGATAAGGATATCCGCATTGCCGAGACCGAACGCGACACACGTGTGCGTACTGCCGACGCCAATGCTACTGCCGTAGAGGGTGAAAATATTGCCCGCGTTTCCATTGCCAACTCCGATTCGGAACGCCGCGAACGCGAAGCCGAAGCCATGCGCCGCGCTACTGCCGCCGAAAAAGTACAAAACGCCAAAGCATTGGAAGAAGCGTATGCCGCCGAACAGCGTGCCGAAACGGCTCGCATCGAGCGGGAACGCGCTTCGCAGCAGGCAAACATTATTGTACCGGCTGAAGTGAATAAGGAAAAAGCCATTATCGAAGCGGAAGCCGAAGCCGAACAACTACGTTGCAGAGCCAAAGGCGAAGCCGATGCTATATTTGCCAAAATGGAAGCGCAGGCAAAAGGTATCAACGAAATCCTGACGAAGCAAGCTGACGGATTTGGGCAGATTGTGAAAGCCGCCAACAACGATGCTCAGAAAGCCGTATTGCTGATGGTGTCCGATAAATTACCCGAACTTGTTCGCACGCAAGTTGAGGCTATCAAAAATATCAAGATTGATAAAATCACCGTATGGGACGGACAAAACAATGCCAACGGAAAAACGTCCACTGCGAATTTCTTGTCGGGGCTTATGCAGTCAGTGCCGCCCCTAAACGAATTGTTTAATATGGCGGGTATGGAGTTGCCTAAATATTTGGGCACAGAAAAAGAATCCCATACCGAAGAAACAACGGAAAGTTAAATTCATAGCAGCCTCATCGCCTGCTCAGTTTAATCCCGAAAATAACAATACCTATCAGCAGCCCGATTAGGAGCATCACCAATGCGATAGTTCCCCAAACAGATGTTTGGGCGTTCACTTGTATGCGTACGGTTTGGTCTTCAGTATCTACTTTGCGGTTGTCGGCAAGCGCTTCGGTTTTGATTTTTGATTATAACAACCTTGAAAGCGTGTAAATACAACAAAACCGATACCGCCAAAATTTTGGACATAAGCCGGAAAACACTGTTCAATAAAATGAAGAAATACGGATTGGATGAGTGAGATGTTGAATTGTTGAAGCGTTGAACTGTTG
>JAITPN010000007.1 GCA_031289415.1 Prevotellaceae bacterium
AATTTCCTTTCGAAACCGTTTTATCTGCCGGAGAAAGCCTGCATATTGAGAAAAAAAGCGGTACGCCCCTGATTTATTCCGCCTACCGGCTGAAGCGGGTCGCAGACGAATATACAGGAGACGCTTTTGAAATTCATACCCGGTTGAATAACGACAGCCTTACCGCCGGAGAAAAGACAACGCTGTTTGTAACGGTGAATGTGAAACAGAAAAATGCCGAACACGTGATGATTGAAGTTCCCATTCCTGCGGGTTGCAGTTACGCCTCAAAAAACAATTACCATCAGGGACGCGAGGTCTATCGGGAATATTTCAAAGACAGGCTTGCCATTTTCTGCGAACAGTTGCCGGTTGGAACGTATGAATACAAGATAGAACTCCTGCCTCGCTACAGCGGTCGCTATCTACTTAATCCGGCAAAAGTAGAAATGATGTATTTTCCGGTGATTCATTCCAATAATAGTATGCGCAAAGTAAATATTCAGTGAGGTCGTTGAACCGTTGCAAATAAAACGCCACGCCCATGGGCGTGGCATTTTAGGCATTGCCTTACGTGGTGACCCCGGTGGGGGTCGAACCCACGACCCACAGATTAAGAGTCTGTTGCTCTACCAACTGAGCTACGGAGTCATTTTTACGCTGCAAATGTACTAATAAGATTATACATCTGCAAATCTTTAGCGAAGTCATTTTTAATGCACCGTCTGTATGCCGCGTCTATTTTTTAGACGGAAGTTTGGTATACGTCAATTTGAATTTCACGGAGGGAACGCCGTTGCCGTCCTGCCCTTTCAGTATGCCGGCGTAGTATTGCGTGCGTTCCAGCATGACGACAAGCGATCCGTAGTCGTCGTACGACTTGTGCAGGGGGCAAATGTAGAACTGATGGGGCGTACGTTCCGTGTCGTCCGTGTGGAGGAACAGCCCTTGCGTGTAGTACGTGATGTTGAAGCTGTATTGCTGCAGCGAGCGGTTGAGCGCGCCGTCGAAAATACCGAGGAACGTGTCGGTCAAATACGTATAGACCGATACCGTGTCCTGACTGTCGTCTTTGTAAGCCAGCGTCAGCAGGTCGGGCAATAAGTCCAGCGACGTTTGCGGATAGTCTATGTAGAGCAGCAGCTCCGCTTTGTGGATGGCAAACTGCGAGGTGTCGATAGCTTCGCGCTGCATCCATTGGGTGAGGGTGTCTTTGACGGCGGCAAAGTCAATGTACGGTTTTACGCCGGCAAGCCCTTCCAGATATACGCTTCCGGCAGGCGCGGGCAGCGGGTATGCGGCGTTTGCCAGCGGGGCAGAGCCGTGGGTAAAGACGTTGAAGTTAGCGGTGGACGATTCTACGTCGTAGTATTCGGTAGCCGTGGTGTCGGCGGTTTTGTAGTGTACGGTGAGGCGGACGCTCGCCCAGTCTATGTAGTTGATTTGTCCGCACGGCGCGGCGCCTGCCGCCGTCGAAGTGTCGGCGGCAAGGTATAGTCCTTTAAATGTGTCCAAGAACATGGTGTCGGTCGTCGTTTGGGTCGAGTCGGATAAAAAGGCTATCAGCTCTTGTGCATACGCCGGGTCGATGCGCAGGTTTATGGTGTCTTCGCCGCGGTAAACGTACGGTTGGCTGAGGACGCTGCCGTAGTCGCCGCTTTTCAGCGAGTTGTTGTAGTAGCTCGTGCTGTATTGCAGGCTGCGGGTCAGCCGGTGCAGCGCCAAGGGTTGGGCTACGGCGTCGTTGCCTACTTTTGTATTGGCGTATACGACGAGGGTGAGGGTAGCGGAATCGGCTTGCGCGTGTTCCGGGTAAGTAAAGGTTATGTCGTAGGGCAAGATGCGGAATACCGCGCCTGCCGTGAATGTGCCGAACGGCGGGTTGTTGTTTACGAATCCCACCGCGCCGTAGGCTACGGTCGACGTAACCACCGAGTCCATCGTAGCCGTGTAGAGCGGAATACGGAATTCTTTTTGCTGCACGTCGAACAGCTGGTCGTCGGGCACGTAGTCAAGCCCCAACGTGTTGTCCACTTCCACGCACGCATGTAATGCACAAATAGCGGCTGTCGCAAGAACGACTTTCAGATATGGGATGTTCATTTTGATAATATTTTAGCGTAAAACGAATTGTATGTGTCTACGTAGTCTTTTTCCTTATACGTCAGTATCGGTTTTTTCAGGCTGCGGGTATATTTTTCCAATTGTTTGTTTGTATTCGGATTTCCCAAAATGACGCCGTCGGCGTGGTTAATGGCAAGTTTCATCAAGTTTTCGTAGGTCGGTTCGCTCAACAGTTCTACGTCTTTATTTTTGATGCCGCCTATTATGATTTTTTTCTTCAGTTTAATATCGAGCGGCTGCTCAAATTCTTCGTCGTAGAGCGAGATTACGATTTTTGTTTTCGTCAGCAACGGATCGTCTTTGTATACTTTTTTCAAAAAGATGGGCAGCAGGGCTGAAAACCATCCGTGGCAGTGCACCACATGGGGCGACCATCGCAGTTTTTTTACCGTTTCAAGTACGCCGCGTGCGAAAAAGATGGTGCGTTCGTCGTTGTCTTTAAACGGCGCTTCTTCCGGTCCGTAAAGCGAGGGTTTCCCTTGAAAATAATCTTCGTTGTCGATGAAGTAAACCTGCATGCGCGTAGATGGAAGCGACGCTACTTTAATAATCAACGGATGGTCGGCTTCATTAATTATCAGATTCATGCCCGACAACCGGATGACTTCGTGCAGCTGGTTGCGGCGTTCGTTTACACAACCGTGGCGAGGCAAAAAAGTACGAATTTCGTACCCCTTGTCTTGCACGCCTTGCGACAGAATTCTCATAGTCGTAGCTATTTCCGAAGCCGGAAGATAAGGTTCCATTTCAGCACACGCGAATAATATTCGTAGAGGTCCCATTGTCTTTTTTTTAAATGTGATAATACGCAGGTTATCCCTGCAAAGTTACGATTTTTTTGGCAGGATTCGTTTATTTTTTTTTATTTTATTACCTTTGTGCAGATAATCAGGTAAAAAAATATGATACACATCGCTATATTTGCTTCCGGGTCGGGTTCTAATGCCGAAAACCTCATCCGGTATTTCGCGAACCACCCGCGCGTGCGCATCAATTTGGTGTTAAGCAACAGTCCCGCCGCTTTTGTGCTCGAAAGGGCGAAAAACCTCCGCGTCCCGTCGCTCGTGTTTTCCAAAACGGACTTCTACGGCAGCGATACGGTGCTGAAACAATTGCAGGAATACCGCATCGACCGCCTTGTGCTGGCTGGCTTCCTGTGGCTCATTCCCGAAAATTTACTGGCTGCTTTTCCGAAAAGAATCATCAACATTCATCCCGCCTTGTTGCCGAAATATGGCGGACGAGGGATGTACGGCATGCACGTGCACCGCGCGGTGGTTGCCGCCGCCGAAACGGAAACCGGCATTACCATCCACAGCGTTGACGCCGAGTACGACCGCGGCGAGGTTATTTTCCAAGCGCGCTGCGCCGTGCAATCCGGCGATACGCCCGAAACCGTTGCCGCAAAAGTGCATGAATTGGAATACAAATATTTTCCCGAAGTGGTGGAGAAATGGACGGAATGAATAAACTTCAGCTATGAATTCGCAAAAAATAAATCGTAATACAGCGGTGCGCGAACGGGTAATCATGGGCATCGACCCGGGTACTACCATCATGGGATACGGCATTATCAAAACCGCCGGCAGCCGCGCCGAACTGTTGGTCATGGGCGTGATTGACCTGCGGAAAATGAGCGACCATTACCTTAAACTACAGCACATTTTTGAACGGGTTACACAGTTGATTGAAGGCTACCACCCCGACGAACTGGCGATTGAAGCGCCGTTCTTCGGCAAAAACGTGCAGTCGATGCTGAAACTCGGGCGGGCGCAGGGGGCTGCCATTGCCGCCGCGCTAACGCACAATATTGCCATTACCGAATATGCTCCGCGCAAAATTAAACTTGCCATCACCGGACAAGGGGCTGCTTCGAAAGAGCAAGTGGCTGCCATATTGCAAAAAATGCTGCACATCGGGCAAATGCCCGAAACCCTTGATGCTACCGACGGACTGGCGGCGGCGTTGTGTCATTTTTTCCAGATGAGTCGTCCTGTCTCGCAGGGCGGCGCGAAAAGCTGGACGGCGTTTGTCAACCAAAACCCTGCACGGGTGAAAAAGTGAAAGAGGGGGAAGGGTTTCGTCGTCCGAAGGCTTCGCCCATCCTGTACTTATACCTATTTATATATATAGCGCATTTTCTACAAAAAAATTTGAGAACGCACCGGCGTCATAGGAGGGTTCTACCATGAGGGGTTATATGGCAAACAGCTGCTCGGCGTTGCGGGTGGTAACGTCTTCTACTTCTTGCGTGGTACAGTTTTTTAAAGCGGCTATTTTTTCCACAATATAGCTGAGGTACGCGCTTTCGTTGCGCTTGCCGCGGAACGGCACGGGAGCAAGCCACGGCGCGTCGGTTTCGAGAATCATATCGCTCAAGGCGCAGTCTTTGACGACGTCTGCCAGCACGGCGTTTTTGAATGTTACTACGCCGCCGACGCCTATTTTGAAGTCGCCGTATTGCCGGATGCGCCGTAGCGTAGCGGCGTCGCCCGAATAGGCGTGGAATACGCCGCGCAGGGGCAGGCTTTTTACCGTGTCGAGCACGTCGAACAGCGGCTCAAACGCTTCGCGGGCGTGGATGATAAGCGGCAAACGGTGGTATGCCGAAAGGCGCAGCTGCGCTTCGAAAGCGCGGCGTTGCTCGGCTATAAATTCGCTGCCGTAATGCAGGTCTAAGCCTGTTTCGCCGATGGCGGTAAATTTCTGTTGCTGTAATTGCGTTACTACAAATTCGATTTCCGCTTCCCAGTCGCTCCGCACGTCGGTAGGGTGCAGCCCGACAGCCGGAAAGCACCGGTCGGGGTAGCGGCGCACGACGCTCATCATCGGCTCAAACGAGGCTTTGTCTACGCCGGGGATGATGAATTTTTGCACGCCGGCAAGCTGCGCCCGCGCCATTACTTCGTCTAAATCGCCGGCAAAATCGCCGGCATACAGGTGGACGTGAGAGTCAATAATCATGCCGATTTATGTTTTTAACATATATTGATTTCCGGGCAAAGTTTTCACCGCGCCTTTCAGTTCAAGCTCAAACAGCAGCGACGACAGGCGTCCTGTCGGAATATTGGTACGGTAGGAAAGCGTACCGATTTCTTCCGGCGCGCCGTGTTCCCTCAGCAGGGCGACGATTTGCTGCTCTTCAGCAGTTAAGCCGTCAAACAAAAGCAGTTGTTTGGCAGGGACGGACGCGACGGTCTGTTCCCAATTCAACACGTTTTCTACGTCGGCGGCTGATTCTACCATCGCCGCGTTGCTTTTCCTGACCAAAGCGTTGCATCCTTCGGACGCGGCGTCGCCTATGCGTCCGGGCACCGCCATCACTTCGCGGTTGTACGACGTTGCTATCTCGGCGGTTATCAACGCGCCGCCTTTGAGGTGCGATTCGACAACCAACGTGCCGGCAGACAATCCGGCGATGATGCGGTTGCGTTTAAGGAAATTCTTCGGGTCAATTTTCGTATCCGACACAAAGTCGCTGACCAGCGCGCCGTGTTCAACAATCTGGCGGGCAGTAGCCGTATGCGCAGAAGGGTAAATCGTATTCAGCCCTGTAGCCATCACCGCTACCGTATCGAGGTTGTTTTGCAACGCGGCGCGGTGTGCGCAAATATCAATGCCGTATGCCAGTCCGCTGACTATCGCCAGCCGGTGTCCGCGCTCCGCCAATTGCCCGATAATTTTTTCGCAAACCATGCGTCCGTAAGCGGTAGCGTTGCGCGTACCTACGATGCTGAGGAATTTGGTGCGGTTGAAATCAATATCGCCTTTGGCAAAAAATACGACAGGCGCATCTTCGCATTGCCGCAAGAGTTCGGAATATTCGGGACTGCTGTAGCAGTAGGTTTTTATTTTATATTCTTCGATGAACAGGAGTTCCCGCTCCGCCCGTTTCAGCGCGGCGGCGCGGTGCGAAACAATTTCATGCGCCAAGATGCTCCCGATGCCCGGAATTTTTTGCAGCGCAGTATGTGAGGCGGTAAATATGGTTTCGACATTACCGCAGTATGCAATCAAGCGTTTTGCCAAGATGCTTCCGATGCTCGGAATCAATTCTACGGCAATGTAATATTGCAATCCTTCGGGCATCATTATACGCCCCTTGTGTTAAATGATGATCATCGCATCGCCGTAAGTGCCGAAGCGATATTTTTCTTTCATGGCTATGTCGTAGGCTTTCATCACCTGTTCGAAGCCGCCAAACGCCGCTACCGACATAAGCAAGGTAGAGTACGGAAGATGAAAGTTGCTGACTAAGCTATTGGGTACGTTAAAATCGTACGGCGGGAAAATAAATTTGCTCGTCCATCCTTCGTATGGTTTCAACAGCCCTTGCGTAGTTACGGTAGATTCTATCGCGCGCAACACGGTAGTGCCTACGGCGCATATATTCTTTTTCAGCATTTTGCCGCGGTTAATCATTTCAACGGCATCTTCGGTAACGATAATGTTTTCCGAATCCATTTTGTGTTTCGTAAGGTCTTCCACGTCCACCATTCTGAAACTTCCAAGCCCCATGTGGAGTGTAACTTCGGCAAAATTGACGCCTTTAATTTCAAAGCGTTTCATCAGTTCGCGGCTGAAATGCAGCCCTGCCGCCGGCACAGCCACAGCGCCTTCGTGTTTTGCGTAAATCGTTTGGTAACGTTCCACATCAATCGGCTCTACTTGTTTGCGTATCAATCTCGGAAGCGGCACTTCGCCCAGCAAGTACAATGTCTTTTTAAATTCTTCGTAAGAGCCGTCGTACAAAAAACGCAGGGTGCGTCCGCGCGAAGTAGTGTTGTCAATCACTTCCGCCACTAATGCGTCATTTTCGCCGAAATACAATTTATTGCCGATGCGGATTTTCCTCGCAGGGTCAACCAGCACATCCCACAACCGCTGCTCAACACTGAGTTCGCGCAACAAAAACACTTCGATTTCAGCGCCTGTTTTTTCTTTGTTGCCGTACAAACGAGCCGGAAACACCTTGGTGTTATTGAAAATCAGCACATCGCCCTCCGTAAAATATTTCAAAACATCTTTGAAAATTTTATGCTCAATTTTACCGTTCTTGCGGTGCAATACCATCAAGCGCGATTCATCACGATATTTTGCCGGATATTTGGCGATGAGGTCATTAGATAATTTAAAATTAAAATGTGAAAGTTTCATATAAAATATACCTCAAATTAGGGAATAGGGCGCAAAGATATAACCTTTTTTTCGATTTTCCAATTTTCTACCATGCTTTCTATTTGCGATATTGTAAAAGCATCATTTACATTATGTTGTCCGCTTCGCGTACGCCTCAATCCGGCAAGGTGCGCACCGCTCTGCAGCGCAATGCCCAAATCGCGGGCAAACGAACGCACGTAAGTACCTTTGCTGCAAACCATTCTAATAGTAACATCGGGCAATGCAAACTGTTCCGCAGTCAGTGTATGAATCGTAATTACCGATGGGCGCAACTCGGCATGTTTGCCTGCCCGCGCCAATTCGTAGGCGCGTTTTCCGTCAATCAGTTTGGCGGAAAAAATGGGCGGCACTTGTTCCTGTTCGCCGATAAATTGCGGCAATACACGGTCGAACATTTCGCGGGTGATGTGCAAAAAAGGATACGTTTGGTCAATTTCTTCTTCAAGGTCGAACGACGGCGTGGTAGCGCCCAGCCGGATTTCGGCAACATATTCTTTTTCTTCGGCTTGCAGGCTTTCGGCTTGTTTGGTGGCTTTCCCCGCACAAATCATCAAAAGCCCTGTGGCTAAAGGGTCGAGCGTACCGGCATGTCCTACTTTGATATTTTTGACGCCTGTTTTTTTTTGCAACAGGAATTTAATTTTCCGCACCACGTCGGCTGACGTCCAGCCATAAGGCTTGTCTACCGGAATAATCATTCCCTCGTTGAAAATTAAGTTTAGTTCCACGCGGCAAAGATAACAAATAGTTTTTTAACGTGAATAAAAAAAATGCCGATAAGCAATGATGAATTTACCCTTACAGACCTTTGTTCCGCAAACGACAAAAAAAATTGCAAAGCACGCAGGAACGACTTTTACAAGCCATCCCGCCACGAACTTTGCACTTTCTTCGTATACACCTTTACGGTTAAAGGTCTTCAGAGAAGACAATATCAGCGTATAAAAACGCTTGTTTTTTAATATCTTCCGCCCGAGTTATAACCTCTGTGATTACCACCACCGCGGCTATTACCACCACCATTATTGTAATTGTTCGACCGTTCAACTTTCGGTTTTGCTACGTTCACCGAAATTACTTTTCCGTCAAACTCTGCCTGATTCAATCCGTCAATAGCCTTTTGAGCTGCTTCGTCGTCAGGCATTTCTACGAACCCAAAGCCTCTCGACCTGCCGGTATATTTGTCCGTAATCACTTTAGCAGACGTAATTTCTCCGTACTCCGCGAATAATTGTTGTAAGTCGGCGTCATTTACGCCATAACTTAAATTTGAAATGTAAATATTCATTATAAAAAATGTTAAAAAAAAATACTAAAAAAGATGAGAGGGAAAGATTAAGAGAGGACTAAGGTGGTTGTGTGATAAACCTACAAATGAGGACTATGATAAAATTTCTAACTCAAATATCGCACAAAGGTAGTAAAAAAAACAATACAAAAATAATTTTTGAACATTTTTTTTCGATTTTCAGGATTTAATAGGGCTGTTGCCGACTTTGTGTCTCTCTAAAATTGAGCGAGCTTAAAAAATTTATACATCTAATTATTAGATATTTATAAATTTTTCACAAAAATATATGTAAATTGGAACATGCTTTATGTAAAGTTTATTTGTCTATTCAAATATTATTATTTACCTTTGCGCTATAATTTCTAAAACAAATTTTAGTATGAAAACAAATTTATTACTTCCCAACAAATTCCGGCTTATTGGATGGGTATTGTTGATACCCGCCACATTATTAGGGTATGTGGTTCTTTTTAATCAATTTTTCTTTCCGTTTCTTACGTTCAACGTACTTTCTTTATTGCCTGATTCCTTTGGTTCTGCTTCGGATGCATCCCCTCTGTGGACTATCACTACCGATAATTTCACGAATGAATTTGCAGGCATATTATTTATCGTAAGCGCTATTTTCGTAGCTTTTTCAAAAGAAAAGAATGAGGACGAATACATTTCAAAAATCCGCTTGGAGTCTCTCATGTGGGCAACATACGTAACTTATGCGATTCAAATTCTTTGCCTGCTATTTTTCTACGAATTTTCATTCCTTACTGCGGCGCTAATAAATCTGTTTACGATATTGATTGTATTTATTATCAGATACAATTTTATGATTTACCGTTCAAAAGTTTCAAAGCAATGACAAATAACATACGCGTTGAACGCGCTATTCTTAGAATTACGCAACAGCAGTTGGCTGAAATGATTGGAGTAAGCCGCCAGACTATTAATGCCATCGAAGCGAACAAATATGTGCCATCGACCGTGTTGGCGCTCAAAATCGCTAAAGTATGTAGTAAAAAGGTGGAAGAGGTGTTTTTTCTGGAAGAGAGGGATTGATAGTACACATTTGCTTTGCAACTATCTAAGAACAAAAAAACGAGAAGAATACGTTATATACAAAATATATATTATTCAACTCGTTACATAATCTCTTTATCCCATTTATCCCTCATTTTTAATAAAAACTATTAAAAATATTTGTATAGTCAAAAAAAATGTTTAAATTTGAGGTGTGGACTTTGCTCGTTGAAAAAGTTTTACATAAAAACAAACGGACGGCAGCGGATAAACAAAGTGAATTAACAGGTTGAGTAATAAATTGATTTAAGAAAATTATACAAATATGAATACACCATTAGGAGCAATCTTACACAAGATAGATATGCTTAAAGCGAAACTGCAAGCGATGCGCCCATTGCCTGAGAATGTACTTGCTAAAATTAAGGCAGCCATTGAAATAGAATATACCTATGAAAGCAACCGTATAGAGGGTAATACGCTGACTTTGCAGGAAACGGCATTGATAGTTAGTGAGGGTATTACGATTGGGGGTAAAAGTATGAGGGAGCATTTAGAGGCTATAAACCACGCCCAAGCCGTTGAGTTTATAAACGATATTGCCCAAGCCGATATAGCCATAACAGAACGAACCGTTAAAGAAATACATGCTGTTATTTTGCATGGAATAGACAGGGAGCAGGCAGGTAAATACAGGAATGTGCCGGTTATGATTGTGGGAAGTAAGCACACGCCGCCTCAACCTTATTTGGTAGCGCCCCAAATGGAGCAATTTATAAGAGACTACCAATGTATGCAAAGCAACGGCACGCACCCTGTTGTAATAGCCTCCTTTTTGCATGATGAGTTGGTAAAAATACACCCGTTTATTGACGGAAACGGCAGAACTTCACGGTTGTTGATGAACTTGTATTTGCTGTCGGGCGGCTACACTATTACTACGCTGAAAGGCGACAACGAAGCCAAGCAAGCCTATTACCGGGCATTGGAGCAGAGCCACATAGAGAACAACCGCGAGCCGTTTTACCTGTTAGTTGCCGATGCTGTAAAAAAATCAATGGAACACTATATTGCCATTGTGGAGGGATAAAAGGCACGGCAAAAGAATAAATTCTCAATGATGTGTAAACAGCTGTTCCAAAAGCCCGCCATGACGAGAGAGGGACGGAGGAGAATTGAATCCGAAGGATTCACAGGTTTATAGCCACGCAAAGACAGCGCAAACATTCGACCCCACAGGGGTCGCATTATTCCGATTATCATGTATTTGCTATAAACATGCAATCCCTATCGGGATTGGTTCGACAGCGTATCCGATATTCATTTTACATAATTTAGGCGCAACATGGAGTATTTATTTTAGGTATTATATACGATAATTATATTTAATATATAAATATATATTATTCAATCAATTATACATTCCCTTTATCATATTTCTCCCTCATTTTTAATAAAAACTATTAAAAATATGGATTGGGTAATATAATATAGATTTATTATCTATACAAATTTACTAATTCCATCCAATTATTTCTTTTGTGTTGTCGCCGGTTTATTTGCTGCAGCCGTTGCCTTAATTTCTACCGGTGCAGGTCCTTCAAATCCTTCTACGCTCGGCAGGAAATAATAGACAATTTCGCCTTTGGCGTTAATAAAACACGACAAAGTTAGATTTTTTTCGGGCAAATTCGGCTCGTCAGTGAAACGGACATTGCAAAGCATCAAATCGCCTTCTGTCATTGCATTCAGTAGAACTTCGCTACCTTTTGCATCACGGGCAGTGTAAATTATTGTGCCGTCAGGGGCAAAAATATCGCCTTCCTGCAAACCGCCTTGATTTAATGCCTGTGTGCCATTGGGAAAATCTATGCCCCAATCTTGGTCGGTGGTTTTGCCTGAATACATTTCAAAACTGCACACGCCAAAACCGTTGCCATCGTGGTAAAAATCTTGTGTAACATTGCGCACTTCTTCAAATTTCGTGTTCCAGACGAACAGTTTATCGCAGCCTGTGCCCACCCACGCATAACCGTTGTGAAATTCGTTCAGGTTCCAAGGTTTATTTTCAATCACCCGTTTTCCTGTTTTGTCGATGTATGCCATTTCATAATCGCTTTCGCTTTCGCCGATTCGCACAGCAGCCAATCCTTCGCTGAAACGTCCGGGTTTCAATTTATAGGTTGCAGGAATAACCAATTTGCCCGTGAGGTCGATAAAGCCCCATTTTTCGATGTAATTTTCCTTGAAGCAAACGGCAGCCAGCCCTTCGCTGAAATTCTGCGCCTTGTCGAATTGCGGTTTAATCACGATATTGCCTTTTTCGTCTGCATAACCGTATTTTGCAAGTTCGGTGTTGAAAAATACGCGGCGATTTTCGCAAACGGGATAAATCTCGACTTTTGTGCCAGTTGATTTTAACAGCGGAAAAACTTCTTTCCCGTTTTTGTCAATATAAAACTGACGCGCGTTTATCATCGTGCCGACTGCAATAATGGCATAACCATCGCAAAAACTTGTCGTGTTAACAACCGCTGCCTTTCCGCCATACGAATTTTTATACTCAGGAAATTCGCGATATTTACCGTCAGGATAAACGATAATAGGCATATTGGAATATTCGCCCGTCTTTGGTTTGCGATATGCCATCAAAGCGCCGCCCGAAAAGAAATTCGGAACATATTGGTTGCGGTCAAAAATCGGAAAATCCGTTCCGAACACATATTTTCCCGC
>JAITPN010000101.1 GCA_031289415.1 Prevotellaceae bacterium
ACCGGATTTCTGCACCATGCACGCCTGCGGGCTTCGCCTTCTTCGTATCTTGGTCGAAGAAATGAATGATGAGGCGGCGGATTACCGAGCTGTCAATCTCGAAAAACGGCATCGTCGTAAGGAGTTTCCTGAAAGTCGTAAGGAGTTTCCTGAAAGTTTTGCGGAAGATGCTACTATATATATATAGGTATAAAGATAGGCGGCGGCGCGGCGGACGTTCCAAAAGGAGCAAAACGCTATAATTAGCTGATTTTGAATTTGTTGGGGGGGGGGAGGGTAAAATCCATGTATTCAAAAATGACACTTGGGGCGGCTGAAATAGCGCAGCAGAAAGGGGGGTTATCCCTTTCAATATATGCGTGTGCGCCGCTATGCGATATAAATCTCATCCCCTAAACAATTCATGATATTGGGTACAAAGGTAATAAAATTTTCATATATCACGTTCATTTTTTTACATATTCTGCCCGATTTTTTACTTTTTCTTTAAATAACAGGGCAAACAGGAGGGCGACGACCAGCATGTAGCCCGCAAAAATGTACCATGCCGACGACCAGTCGCCCGTGCGGAAAAACTGCGCGTCCATGCCCGTGAAGCGGTCGACCACGGCGCCTGCCGCGTAGGCGCCCACTATGGCGCCTACGCCGGTGGTCATCAGCATGAACAAGCCTTGCGCGCCGGCGCGGATGCGCGGGTCGGTCGACTGCTCGACGAACAGCGAGCCGGCGATGTTGAAAAAGTCGAACGCCACGCCGTATGCCACCATCGAAAGCAGCAGCAACGGCAGCCCGCCGCCCGGGTCGCCCACGGCAAACAGCGCAAACCGGAGCGCCCACGCAAGCATGCTCGCGAGCAGTACTTTTTTGACGCCGAAGCGCGTGAGGAAAAACGGAAGGGCAAGGATACACAGCGTTTCGGCAATCTGCGACACGGAAAGCAGCGCCACCGAGTGCCGCACGCCCGCCGCACCGGCATAGTGCGGGATGGCGCGGAAGCTGTTGATGAAAATGTCGGCAAAGCCGTTGTTGATTTGCAACGCCGCGCCCGTGAAGAGGGAGGCTACGAAGAATATCGCCATCTTCGGCTGCCGGAACAGCGCGAACGCGCGCAGCCCAAGCGCATCGACCCACGAGGCGGCGGCAGGCGTTTTGTTCACCCCGCACGGCGGCAGCGTAAAGGCGTAGATGCCCAGCACGGCGGCGGCGGCAGCGGCGGCGTAGAGCTGCATCGCGGAGTGTTTGAATCCGGTGAAATCGACCGTCCACATGGCAACGATGAAGCCCACCGTGCCCCAAACGCGGATGGGCGGGAAATGCACCACGGCGTCCAAGCGTTTGCGCGCCAGCGCGTCGTACGCAATCGCGTAGCTGAGCGCGAGCGTGGGCATGTACGCCATGACGGCTCCGGTCATACAGACGTAGAGGGGCATGTACGCCGTTTGCCGCGCGGCAACGGCAAGCAGCGCCGCGCCTGCAAGGTGGCACGCGCCGTAGAGCTTCTGCGCCGGAATCCACCGGTCGGCTACGACGCCCAGCACGGCTGGCATGAAGAGGGCGGCGATGCCGATGGTGGCAAAGAAACTGCCGATTTGCATGCCGTCGAAATGCAGCACGTTGCCCGCATAGCTCCCGAATGAAATCAACCAAGTCCCCCAAATAAAAAACTGGAGGAAATTCATGATTATCAATCTTATTTTCATAATATATTTTATTTCTTGGGACAAAAGTACGCTATATTTTTGAATTATTCCTACATTTGTCTTTTAACAATCGCTTGTTTTGATGAAAAAATTATACCTACTCGACGGTCATGCGCTGGCATACCGTATGTATTATGCGTTCATGCGGCGTCCTATAACCAATTCGAAGGGCACGGACACGTCTATTCTCTACGGATTTATGAAGACGTTGATGGAGCTTGTGACGCGCGAACGCCCGTCGCACCTCGGCGTGGCGTTTGACCCGGGCGGGAAGACGTTCCGGCACGACATGTATCCTGCGTATAAGGCTAACCGCCAGCCTACGCCGGAGATTATCCGCTCGTCGCTGCCGCTGCTCTATGAGCTGATTGCGGCGTTCCGTATCCCGCTGCTGATACTGCCGGGCTACGAAGCCGACGACGTCGTCGGGACGATGGCGAAACGCGCCGAACGCGAAGGCTTCGACGTGTATATGTTGACGCCCGACAAGGATTATACGCAGCTCGTGTCGCCGCACATCAACGTGATGAAGCCACAGACGGGCGGGCTGACGACGTGTTTGGGAATGAAAGAAATCTGCGAGTTGTATGAAATCCAACGACCGGAGCAGGTCATTGACATCCTCGCCATTTGGGGCGATAAGGTCGATAACGTGCCGGGCGTCGAGGGCGTGGGCGAAGTGAAGGCAAAACGGCTCGTCCACGAGTATGGGAGTGTCGAAAATATTTATGCGAACCTCAGCCTGCTGCCGGAAAAGATGCAGGCGGCGTTCGTGGCGGCGGCGGCGCAGATACCGCTGTCGAAACAGCTGGTTACGATAGACGTGAACGTGCCGGTGGCGTGGGACGAAGAGGCGCTGGCGATGGCGCTGCCCGACGTGGAGCGCGTGCGTGCGCTGTTTGCGACGTATGAGTTTGCGTCGCTGCTGCCGCATCTGTCGGCGTTCTGCGCCGCGTGCGGCGGCGGCGAAGCCGCCGCCCTCGCGCCGCTGCCGCCGAAAGCGAAGCCTGCGGTAGGCGGGCAGCTGGACTTATTCGCTGCGCCGGTGGACGCGGCGCCGGTAGTCGCGCCGGTGGGGCTTTTCGCCGTGCAGGAAGCCGCCGCGCCGGACGAAGCGGCGGCGGAGGAGGAGCGCGCGTTGCCGTTGCGGCATATTGACGATGTGCCGCACACGTATCATGTAGCGCAAAGCAGCGGGGAAGTGGCGCAGCTCGTGGCGATGTTGCAGTCGTACGATTGCTTTTGTTTCGATACGGAAACTACCGGCGTAGAGGCGATGACGGCGCGATTGGTAGGGATGTCGTTTGCCGTGGCGGCGCACGAGGCGTGGTATGTGCCTGTGCCGCCGGAGCGGGACGAGGCGGTGGCTTTTTTGCAGGCGTTCCGTCCGCTGTTTGCGTCGGCGCAGCCGAAAATCGGGCAGAACGTGAAGTACGATATGCTGATGTTGAAACAGTATGGCGTGGAAGTCGGCGGATTCCTTTATGATACGATGTTGATGCACTATTTGCTCGACCCCGAAAGCCGGCATAATATGAACGTCTTGAGCCGTCAATTTCTGAATTATGCGCCGGTGGATATTGAGGAATTGATTGGGAAAAAAGGCGTCAGGCAAGGCTCTATGGCTGATGTGCCGCTCGAAAAAATAGCTGCGTATGCCGCCGAAGACGCCGATGTTACGTTTCAGTTGAAAGAGATATTGGAGGAACGGCTGAAGGAAGAAAATCTGTTTGAACTCTATTGCAGCATGGAAGCGCCGTTGATTGGCGTATTGGCGGATATGGAGTACGAGGGCGTGCGCATCGACGCCGGCAGCCTGCTGGAGTATGGTAAAAAGTTGCAAGCCGATATGGTGGCGCTGGAAGAAGACATCAGGCAGCTGTCGGGCGTGCCTGACCTCAATATTTCGTCGCCGAAACAGTTGGGCGTGGTGCTGTTTGAAAAAATGGGTATTGATGCGGTGAAGCGTACCAAGACCAAGCAGTATTCGACCGATGAAGATACGTTGCAGAGTATGGCTGACCGCCATCCTATAATCCCGAAGATATTAGAGTTCAGGTCGCTGAAAAAGCTTCTTTCGGGCTATATCGAAGCGTTGCCCGATTTGGTAAACGCACGGACAGGGCGTATTCATACTACGTACAACCAGTTTGTTACCGCTACCGGACGGTTGAGTTCCAATAATCCCAACCTGCAAAATGTTCCCGTCCGCGACGCCAAAGGGCGCGAAATCCGCAAGGCATTTGTGCCCCGCAATGACAAGGATTATGTGATACTTTCGGCAGATTATTCGCAAATTGAACTTCGGCTCATGGCGCACATGAGCGGCGACAGGAATATGATAGATGCCTTTAAAAGCAATGCCGACATTCACACCGCTACGGCGGCGAAAGTATTCCACGTGCCTATTGATGAGGTAACTGCCGCGCAGCGCAGCCGCGCCAAAACAGCGAACTTCGGGATTATCTACGGCATCTCGGCTTTCGGGCTTGCGCAACGCCTGCAACTCCCCCGCAGCGAAGCAAAAGCGCTCATCGACGGCTATTTTGCAACGTATCCCGATGTGAAAAAATATATGGATAGCATGATTGAGTCTGCCAATGCCAAAGGGTATGTGGAGACGATTTTCGGGCGTATCCGCCACCTGCGCGAGATTCATTCGCAGAATGCGGCGGTGCGGGGGTTTGCCCAACGCAATGCCATTAATGCTCCCATCCAAGGTTCGGCGGCAGACATTATTAAAATGGCGATGATTACGATTCACCGCCGGTTAAAAGAGAAAAAACTGCAAACGAAAATGATATTACAGGTACATGACGAATTAATTTTCGATGTTTTTTTGCCGGAATTGGATGATGTGAAGCAATTCATACAGAACGAAATGGAACATGTCGTATCCTTGCAAGTACCCATCATTGTAGAACCCGGCGTAGGAAAAAATTGGCTTGAGGCGCATTGAGTTGTAAAAATTTTCACTATATTTGCCCCCATTATGATAGAAATGTCCATTGTCAGCGAATTATTGTGTCGGTTGTTGCAAACCCACAACCGGGTGTCTTTATCCGGCTTGGGGGCGTTTTTGGTTAGCCGTGTCCCCGCAGATTTTGTCAAAGGCGGCAAGATGATGCTTCCTCCGTCGAAACGCATTACTTTTTCCACGAGTGAAACGTGGAACGATGGTTTACTGGAAGATGCCGTAGCGCAAGCAGAAGGCTACACGCCCGAAGGTGCACAGAGGCACATGGCGGATTTTTTGCAAAATCTAAACAGGCAACTCACGAGCGGACAACGTGTGGAATTTCCCGGACTTGGCACGTTGCGCATTACGGCTGACGGCGAGCTGGCTTTTACGCCGTTTGATACGATAGAAAATCCTGATACGTTCGGGCTACTGGAGTTGGAAATGCCGCCGCTACCGATCGTATCTACGCCCGAACCGCTGTCCATACCCATGCCGTCAATGCCGTCTTATACTACGCCTTCTACACCGTCGTACCAGCCTGCGCCGCCATCACCGCCTCACAAACAACCTGCGGCGGCGGCAGAGCCTCCTCGTAGTACAAATCGCTATAAAGTAATCATTTGGATATTGGCAATACTTGTGCTTTTAGCGCTCTTGCTCTTTTTCTTCCGCCAGCCTATTCGCAGCAAAATTGAGCGTATGTATTATACGCCCGACGAGTTGATGGAAATGCGCAAAACGCCGGCAACAGACAGCAAGGCAAATATCAGTAATACAAATGCAACAGAAACACTGCCTGCGGGGGAAGAAAAAAAAGTAACGCCTTCGCCGCCTGCTACCGACTCTCAGACTACCGGCGTGCAGGAACAACCGAAGCAAGCGCCAGTACAGGAACAGGTGCAGGAGCAACCCAAACAAAAAACACGTGCACGAAAAGCACGGCAGTGGAATAAATTCCATATTATATTAGCGCAATATAACGATGAGGAAACCGCTAATATTCATGCGCAAAAAATGCAAGATTTAGGATTCGATGTAAAGGTACTCTACGCCGACAATGAAAATCTGTATAAAATCAGCATCCTGCGCTATAATTCATGGAGCGAAGCAGAGGATATTCTGAAAAGTGTAAAAAATACCGATGTGGAATTTCGCGACGCATGGGTAGAAAAATACTAAAGTTCCCCACAATACATGGAATTTGAAATTTTATCGGTTGATGCGGAGAGCGCTGCCCGTTGTGGTGTAATGCACACCGCTCATGGCAGCATATTTACGCCTGTGTTCATGCCCGTAGGTACGGTAGGAAGCGTGAAAGGCGTGTTTCACCGCGACCTTGTACACGAAGTAAAAGCCGAAATTATTTTGGGAAATACTTATCATCTCTACCTGCGCCCCGGTACAAGCATATTGCAGCAAGCGGGAGGTTTGCATAAATTCATCGGGTGGGATAAACCCATTTTGACCGACAGCGGCGGCTATCAGATTTTTTCGCTTGCTGCAAACCGCAAACTCACGGCAGAAGGCTGTACTTTCCGTTCGCATATCGACGGCTCGCCACATACGTTTACACCGGAAAGCGCCGTGGACGTTCAGCGGCAAATCGGCGCTGATATTATCATGGCGCTTGACGAATGTCCGCCCGGTACAGCCGACTACGACTATGCAAAAAAATCGCTCGGACTTACCAAACAATGGCTCGAACGGTGTGTTGCCCGCATGGACGCCACCGAACCGATGTATGGGTATTCCCAGACGTTATTCCCGATAGTGCAAGGTTGCATCTATGCCGCCCTGCGGCGCGAGGCTGCCGAACACGCTGCCGCGCTCGACGCGCAAGGCTACGCCATTGGCGGGCTTTCTGTAGGCGAACCGACGGACGTGATGTATGAAATGATTGAAACGGTAACGCCTATTCTTCCGTATCACAAGCCGCGCTACCTGATGGGTGTAGGCACGCCTGCCAATATCCTTGAAAGCATTGCCCGCGGGGTTGATATGTTCGACTGCGTGATGCCGAGCCGCAACGGACGCACCGGTATGTTGTTTACATCCGAAGGCGTCATCAACATCAAAAACCAAAAATGGGCAAATGATTTTTCGCCCATCGACCCGCACGGCACATCTTTTGTTGACGGAGATTACAGCAAAGCGTATCTTCGCCATCTGTTTATGTCGGGCGAAATGCTCGGACCGCAAATCGCGAGCCTGCACAACCTTGCGTTCTATCTATGGTTGGTGCGCACGGCACGTGAACAAATTGCAGAAGGTACATTTACCGACTGGAAAAATAAAATGGTAAAAAAACTTATACACCGGATATAATATATGATGAATTTGAAGCCTACTATTATCGACCGTTATATTATCAAGAAATTCATCGGCACTTATTTATTTTCGCTGGCGCTCATTAGTGTGATTATTGTCGTGTTTAACATCAGCGAAAATGTGGATGACTTCATAGAAAAGAAAGCGCCGTTGTACGATATTATATTTCATTTCTACCTGAATCTTATTCCGCAACTTACCAATATGTTCAGTTCGTTGTTTGTGTTTATTACCGTTATATTTTTCACGTCAAAAATGGCGGGACACAGCGAAATTATTGCAATCCTGTCGGGCGGCGTAAGTTTCGGACGGCTGATGTATCCTTACTTTCTGTCGGCGCTTGTTATTTTCACAGGCACGTTGTTGTTGAACCTGTTTATAATTCCTCCTGCCAATGCGGAGCGGTTGGAATTTGAAGAACAATATCTTCATAGCTTTTTCACGAACGACAACCGGAATATTCATTTTCAGCTTGAGCCGAATGAGTATGTGTATATGGAATCGTTTATGACATGGAACAATACCGCCTATAAATTTTCACTCGAAAAATTTGAAGAAAAAAAATTATTGTCGAAATTGCAGGCGGAGCAGGCTATATGGGATACGTCGTTTAGCGGATGGCGCGTGCGTAATTATTATATCCGCCACATCACCGATTCGTCGGAGACCATTACGCGCGGCAAACAGCTCGACACGGTAATCAGTATCACCGCCGAAGACCTTCGCCGTCGTGCCAATTCTTACGAATCGTTAGGTTATTCGGATTTGGACAATGAGATTGATTTGTTGACACTGCGCGGCGACAAAAGCGTGAAATACGCCTTGGTTGAAAAGTACAAACGCATCACCGTACCATTTTCCGTATTTATCCTTAGCCTCATCGGGGTTTCGTTGTCGTCGCAAAAAGTGAGAGGCGGCATTGGGCTGAAAATCGGGTTGGGCGTCGGGTTAAGTTTCTCGTATATTATTTTTCTGAGGTTTGCGGAGATGTTTGTGTTCAGCGACTTTTTAACACCGCTTGTGGCATTGTGGATACCCAATTTATTGTTTTTGGTAGTAGCAATCTATTTGTATGTAAAAGCGCCGAAATAAAATGGCGAACTTTTGTTAAAGTACCCCTGTCGTACCGCTCAAATTCGTACCGGCAATTTTTGATGCAGATTCAATAATAACAGGCGTACAATTTTTATACGTGTATGTTAGGAGCAGAGAAGCATTATAGACACATGGATGATAAAATCCACGTTCCATTAATTCATCCTCAGAGGTCAATGTATAAGTGAACTGTATTTTAAAGTTATACCGGAATTGTTCGGGGAAAGAAGCATTCATCATCGCGGGATGTTGTTCAGGAAACGCTTCTGCCGGAAAGTCATAAATATTTCCGGACATATTATACACTTTAAACGTATCTTTTAAGTCTGTAGTAATAACAATATATCCCTCAGCGTAAACAGTCCCTTCTTTAATCGTTAAACCACACGCTTCATAGCCGACAATATAACCTTCTGTCTGCTTTTTTGCGGGATTAGGATTTTTAACAACATAATCATCATTTACATCATGATTTTCGCCTCTTCTTTACCAATCCATTCGCCCATAATTTGCATAGTTTCATTTTCTTTGCAAGATAAACACAACAATAACAAGAATAATAGATTTTTTTTCATCTCTTAGTAGAGCTCTGTTAAATTCTTAATCACAAATTCAAATAAAATAGGATTTTCATCACTAATATTTATCTTTTCTGATTCAAATGAACGAATGAGGTTTTTGTACGTATCATTATATTCGTCTTTAACGTTATTTACATCAAGTTGTGTCGGATAAAAATATGAAATAAAACAGTCTTCGGCATCTCCAAATTCAATGAGATTCAATAAAAAATTAGGCGACGAGTAGGTTATGTCATCTTCCGGAATTGATAATACGGTATATTCTGCGTTATTATCAATATCTTGAATACATATATGTTCTTTCTTTACATTACCGAGTCTAAATAATAAATGATTTTTACAGGAAGCCATTCCATAAATAAATTTCACGGTGGATATATCGAAATAATCGGAATGATATTTTTCTATAAGTTTATCTTCTTCCCGGCTGCTTATACATTCATTGTTACACAGTAACCGGATATTAGAAAAGTCGTTTTCTTTCATATTATACGATATGAAATTGTTAGAAGACCCTATTTGAAAAAGAGTTTGATCGGGTGATATGTTTATGAATGGGACGAGCTTTGCGATACGTGTAGATGGTTTATGTTTTAATACTTTTTTCAAAATATCGCCATTGCTATCTAAAACATATAATACATACTCTTCTCCCGAAGTGCAAACCAGAAAATTCCCGTTCGTCATACATTTAATGTTAAACCCTGTGATACTGATAGGTATTTTCTTTTTCAAAATACCCAAACTATCATAAATGATTATTTTTCGAAAAGCAAGAACAACTATATCGTTGTTTACTGAACAATCGAAATCGGATGCCATTGTGTATTCATCGGGACCTGGTCCTATTTTGCTGATTTTTGAAACGTATGTTCCATTATCATTAAAAATGAGTATTTCTTTCCAATCAGATAAAACATAGTATTTGTTTTGATGTTTTTTGATTTTATTAATCTGCCCTCCTATCAATGAATTATCAGAAGTTTCCAGTCTAACAAATTTATAGTCTTTGATTATTGAGGATAATTGCGAAGAGTCTATGGGTTGAGGCTTTTCTGTAATTAAACAGTTGGGTTCTTGCTCTTTTGCACAAGAAATAAAAGCAATCATAAAAATGATTATACAAAAACGATTGATGAATATTTTCATAACATATAATATAAATATACAAACACAATTGCAAAGGTAGCGTTTTTTTCACTACATTGTATCAAAATAGTGTATCCATTTTGGATACATCTATTGTGGATACTCTTTATTATTTTGATTATCATTGTAATATAAAAAATACGTGCCAAGAACCTGCGATATTTGCCTCAACAAATCGGAATTGATAGACGTTTTATGAAATATTTTGTAAATATTGCCGCGTTCGCAATGGATTTGCTTCGCCAACCATGCGGCTGAACGTCCCTGCTCCTTTAATTTATTGTAAATTAAACTTTCTATATGTATATGCGGCACTGTCATAATTCTCTGTTTGGGCAATAAAAAAACGCGGACTAATTGCCTACTTTAGAGGTTTTCGACTACCCGCAAACAAACAAGAAAAGCCCACGTATCTCTACGTGAGCGTTACTTTCTTGTTCTTGTTTGCTTTTTAAAAGTGTCGAAGTTTCTAAAGCAGGAACACAAGCTAACGCTGATTATTTAATATAACTACATTTTTTTCTTTCTACATAAATCTATTTTAAGCGGTTTATACGACAAAGATAATAAAAATTTATGGCTTTTCGTTTTTCTAAATGCACAACAAGTACACATTATTTTGTTTTAATACTTATCTTGTTTTTATTTTCTTTTGTTACGGTTATATTTATACCCTGAACATAATCATCATTTACATCATGATTTTCGCCTCTTCTTTACCAATCCATTCGCCCA
>JAITPN010000023.1 GCA_031289415.1 Prevotellaceae bacterium
CCATGCTTTGAACCAACCAGAAAAAAACGCGCTCTTTTTTGAGGAACTCCAAAATCAGTAGCGTTACATAGTCTATAACTTAAAGTATATCCTATATTATGAAAATCATTCAGAATCTGTTCTAAAAAAAATCCTCTTTCGGTATGTATAATTCCGCTCACATTTTCCAAAACAAACCAATCCGGTTGCCATAATTTTGTTACACGAACGAATTCCTTAAACAGCCAATTTTTAGTATTTTCTTTGTTTCTTGTTCTTTGGTTAGAGTAGGAAAAACCTTGGCAAGGAGGTCCTCCGAAAAGTATAGTTGTATCTTTGTTTTTTTTCAATGGTATAATATGCAAATTTTGAATGTCATCATTGAGCATAGTAATCCCTGTATGGTTGGCTAAAAATGTTTCTGCTGTGTGTTTATCATTTTCTACAGCAAATTTTACATCAATGCCTGCCATCAATGCGCCTAACGACATTCCTCCTACACCTGAAAATATATCTATTCCTATCATATTTTATTGATAATAGAGTAATTATATCATTATTAGTACTAAATTTTTGCAAAGATACAATTTTTTTTCAAATAATCTTTAATATCCAATCAAAACAATTCCTTTCAGCGGCAATTGTAATCTGCCGTTAATATACAGCGTTTCAAAGAATTGAAAAATCTTTGAAAAGTCGTCATTTCCCCGATAATCATTCCGAACAGCCAACATCAAATAATCCACACTCGGCATCATGCAAGCCTGAAATACATCTTTCAGAAACTGGTTATTAACATACGCTCGTCCGGCTTCTACTTCCAGCACAATTTTTCCATCAGCGCTTACCGCATCAGCGTCAAAGGACTTATCAATCCGATTGTTTAGGCTGAAAAGCACAGGTACTTTTATTTTATCAACGTTAGCTTTGCTTTCTTCAACGCTAAAACCAAGCGCTTTTAAAGCTCCGGAAATTATTTTCAGAACGCCATCGCTGTTCAAAGTGTTGTTAGGCGATTTGATCGCTTCGTAATTTTTTTCAAAGCAATTGATAACTGCCTCAACTTCTGCATTAATGCCAAATGAACGTGGAAATAATTGATATTGTAACATATAACTCGTTTACTTAGTAGTGTTGAACAAATATCCGGTATCTATATTCAAGATTTTTGCTATTTGCACAAAAGTTTCAACGGATGATTGGGTTTCATTTGTACACCATCTTGACATGGTCGCTTTATTTTCTCCTATCGTTTTTGCTAACCATTTCCTTGTTCTATTCTGTTCTATAATATTCATTTTCAGTTGATTAATTTGTTTTATGACAAAACAATATTGTATAAAGTACAAAGATATTGATTAAAATTGAATTCACCTCACTTTACCAAATATTTTTTTCATATTCCGCCGTCAACCCAATGACTTTTCCGTGATAGACACCACAAACTGACTAATTCTTGACATACTGAAGAATATCGTCAGAATATCGCAAAATGACAAGAAATACATGTCAAATAAAATTTAAAAAAAAGCAGCCACCATTCCGCAACTGCCTCTTTCAAACGGTGGTGCCACCAAGAATCGAACTAGGGACACACGGATTTTCAGTCCGTTGCTCTACCAACTGAGCTATGGCACCATAAAAATAGGCTGCAAAGGTATAACTTTTTTTTAACTTTGCAAAAATTAAGCGTTGAAATGAACACTTTTCGATTTACCCTTCCCAATGGACTGCAAGCAGTACAACGGCAGAGCCTCTCTGAGGTGGTATGCTGCGGATTAACCATTAATGCCGGTACGCGCGACGAAGCTGCTGCCGAACACGGCGTCGCACATTTTACGGAACACATGTTGTTCAAAGGCACTAAAAAACATTCGGCTTATTTCATCAATAACCGCCTCGAAAGCGTTGGCGGAGAATTGAATGCCTTTACAACCAAAGAAGAAACCGTAATACATGCCACCATTATGAAAAACGACGTCGGGAAAGCCCTTGAACTCCTTGCCGAAATGGCTTTTAATCCTACATTTCCACTCAAGGAAATAGAAAAGGAAAAACTTATTGTCTTCGACGAAATCAATGCTTACAAAGACAATCCTTCGGAACAGATTTTCGACGATTTTGAAGAATTATTGTTTGGCAAAGCTCCCATCGGGCGGTCGATACTCGGCAGCGAACGGTCGCTCCGAACCCTTACGCAAAAACGGATTCAACAGTTTACAGCAAGGTATTACCGTCCGCAAAATGCGGTGCTGTCTATGGTCGGAAAATTCAACCCAAAACAGTTTGAAAAACTTACAGAAAAATATTTCGGCGGGTTTCAAGCGCCGCCTTTCGTCCGCCAATACACCGCGCCCGCGCCCTACGTTCCGTTTCATGTTACGCAATCGCGCAACACGTATCAGGCGCACTGCATACTTGGCAACCGCACTTATTCCCTGCACCACCCGAAACATGTAGCGATGGCGCTTTTTGCCAATTATCTGGGCGGTCCGGCGTCAAATTCCATGCTCAACACTTTGCTGCGCGAAAAGCACGGACTTGCCTACACGGTGGAAGTCAACTACAACCCCTATGTCGATTGCGGCGCACTGACTATTTATTTCGGAACGGACAAAGAAAAAATCAAAAAATGCTGCGACCTGATTTTCGCTGCGCTCGAAAAATTACGAAAAGCCCCGATTGAAGGGCGGCTACTGCAACGCATCAAAAAACAATTCGTTGGGCAACTTACTATTGCCTCCGATAACACCGAAGCGCAAATGCTCAGTCAGGCTAAAAATATCATTACATTCAATAAAATAGAAACGCTTGAAGAAATCAACGAAAAGATATACGCCGTAACACCTGCCGACATGTTTAACATTGCAGAAGAATCACTTAATCCCGATACATTATCCACATTAATTTACACCTAAACACGTATGAACATCGACCAATACACCACGTTGCACACGTCGCCCGACGAGGCGCTGCTCAACGAACTTGTGCGCTACACACACCTGCATACCATGAGTCCGCGTATGTTGTCGGGACGCCTGCAAGGACGGTTACTTACCATGTTCAGCGCCATGCTGCAACCGCGACGTATTCTCGAAATTGGTACGTTTACCGGCTATGCTACGCTCTGCCTCGCCAAAGGACTTGCACATGGCGGTGAAATACACACCATTGAGCGTAACGACGAGCTGCAGGATTCCATCCTCTCGTTTTTCAAACGCAGTCCGCAGGCTGACAGCATCAAGCTCCACATCGGCGATGCGCTTGATATTATCCCCGAACTTCACGACACGTTTGATTTGGTATATATCGACGGCGACAAACGCGAATATACCCAATATTATCACGCTGTTTTCGATAAAGTCCGCCACGGCGGTTTCATTATTGCCGACAACGTACTGTGGGACGGCAAAGTACTCGACAAGCCTGCGCCTAATGATGCTCAGACACAAAATATCATTCAATTTAATAATCTTGTACACGACGACCCGCGTGTGGAAAATTTATTGCTGCCTGTGCGCGACGGACTGCTCATAGCGCAGAAAAAATAGCACGGCAACTAATCAATCACATATCCGAATGTAATGTAAAATGTATTGCTTAATACTTTAGTGGAAGCCAAAGGTATCCAATATGCCGCATCAATTCGCAGGCGTTGGTATTTGATGCCTGCGCCGCATGTAAGGCGGGATAAATTACCGGATTGATAGTTGTCATAGAAATACCCTGTACGCAAAATAAGCATCTGTTTCCATGTATATTCCGCACCCAATCCGAAAGTGATTTGCGATACCGGATTGCCGAACGATTTCATCGCACCTGCAAACACGCCTGCGTCCGCGTCATTTTCAGGCACTAACGGTTTGTTGCCTTCCAATCCGACGCCTAACGTATGTTGCTCGAAAAAGGTCATATTATAATGTACGCCCAAACGCATCGACATCGGCAGAAAAGCCGTTTCATTGTTTGCGAATTGAAATTTTGACCCTACATTATTCACTGCCAATCCGGCAGTCAAAAGGTTTTTACCAAACGGATAACGATAGTAGAATCCGACGTCGGCAGCAAAAGCCTTCGTGGATGCAATAGTAAGCATGCCGTGTTCGGCATACATTGCCGACACGTAGCGGAACGCCAATCCCATAGAAAAATAAGGCGACAATGAACGCGCATAACCCAAATCAACCGCCCAATCGGACACGCTTGGCTCTGAAATATATTTCCCCACGCCATATCCGCCATTGGTCATAATCACTTTGCCCGCATCAAAATACGACAACGAGCCGCTCAGATAATTCTCTTTTCCGATTTTTGCTGCGCCCGAAAGATACACCATGCTCATATCGTCGGCAAGCGTACGCAGCCACGGGGAATACGACACCGACACACTCCCTTTTTTCTCGTAAAACGCATATTTCGCCACATTAAAATATTGGGAATTTGCATCGGGCGAAGTGGCTACGCCAAGGTTAGCCATTCCTGCAGCCCGCGCATCGTGAACCAACGACAACATCACAGGCATTTGCGCATACGCTACAACCGCCGGCGTCCCAAGCAGAAGCAGGCAAACTATTTTTCTAATATGTAAACCCTGTCCTACCATAGTACTTTTAATGTAACAAATTGCGTTTTTGAAACATTCCATACCCGCAGGAAATACATTCCGCGAGGAAATCGGGTGAAATCATACGATATTACCGTTTCATTGGGATAATTTTTTTCATCCGATTTTCTGCCGTGTTGGTTAAATACTTCTATCTTCGAAATGCCGAACATGTTTTCTATGGTCAGCAATCCGTTCGCGCCGTATCCTGCCCAATAGGCTATTACAGGGTCGCTTTGTTTGTTATCTATGATTACGATTCGTTTCAGCGCGCTGACGTTGTCGTTGCCTTCCACGTATGCCCTTACCCATACGAAGCCCGATTTACTCCCTAATATCAACCCTTCGGAACGAATATCCACTTTGCCGGTAACTTCGTCGGCGTCCCACCTGATGTTGCCGTGCGCTGTCGGCGGAGACATTTCGACCGCCAATTGATACACCTTTCCCAGCAGTATCGTATCGCCAATAATATCCAGCCGTTCAATTAAATTTATTGTAGAAAAAATCAAAGAATCTTTTGTGCTCGAAGTGATGAAAAAGATATTGACGGCATCTGTTTTGCCGTCGCTCAAAAAACATGAGGGGTCGGAGGTGTGGTTAAAATAGGTACGCTTTGCATCCGATGAAAAAAATGCAGCGTTGAGGTTGCCGTTATTCGTAAGCGTGCCTTTTGGGCGGAATACATACACTTCGTCGAAAATGGCATTGTCGGGGTCATAATCGCGGTTGCCTTGACCGTCGAATTTTGTATTGATACGGTAAATCACCAATCCCGAACCCGGAATTTTACTTTCAATAGTTCCGGCTTGGTGTACTTTACGGTATTCCAACACATAATATTCATCGGGCGAAAGCGGCGACGGAAGTTTGTAGCACACTTTTTCCGGCGTAAGCGAATTGAGCGGGCGCAATGTATCGTCGGGACCGAGAGCCGTAGGGATGCTGTCAAGCCAATTACCGTAACGGTACTTCATGTATGCGCTCATGTGTTGCGGCGGCGACGTATTATTTGCCATTAAATCCCACGCGCCCACAGGGTGGTACATCGTATCCTTCGCATTATAATGATACAAGTCGGGCGCGCCCAGCGTGTGGAAAAACTCATGGCACAAATTCGTAGCGCCGCCTGCCTTCAGGTCGCTCTCCAATTGCACATTAAAAGCGTCTGTCGTTTTCCCATTAATCGTCGTGGTATAATTGCTGTAGAAACGCCATGCGTGGGGCCAGAGAATATCGCTCCAACCCACAGGGCTTCCTTTGAGGACAAACACAATGTTGTCCACGCTTCCGTCGTCATCCATATCTACGTTTAAATCTGCCGGAATCTGGTCTTTCACGGCGTCTACGGCATGTTGCAACAGCGTAAATTCCCGCTCCGTGCGTTGTGCATCATTCGTGTAGCCGTATTGGTCGTCTTCGCCCTGCTGACGCTGGTAGTAAGCCCGCGGCAAACTGTCCTGATACGAATAATAAGGATAAAGGCTGTCGTGATGCACCGGATAGATATGCGAATCGACGGTGAGCAAATTGTACGACACTTCCTTGTAATATGATTTCAATGATATGTTGCTCGTGCTGTCGTCATTGAAAAGTCGTTTCATCTCGTCTTGATTTGCATAATCCGCATCGTCGGAAAAGCGAATCATGACCACAATATTGTTTCGCTGCCCGCGGTTGCGCACGCTATCTGCCGCCGCATATTGCTTGACGCCTGCGGGCGCAGCATTGAGCATTTGCCGCTGTTTGCGCACCGTTTCGGTAATTTTCCCCGGAGCGCCCAGCGTGTAGGGTCTCAGCCCGTGTTGTTGCGGATTGTCGCGCCCCGGAATCCATGCCGACGCCGCCAGCGTGTCGCCCGACGCGGCGGCATACACGTAATACGACGTCTGTTTATCGCGTATGATGACATAGCCGTCGGCGTCGTGCAAATAATTAAAATACTCGTCGCCGCTTGCGAAGCAGCGTAGCGTATCGCCGTTGGGCTGCACCAGCGTAACGGCGGCATGGCGCAACGGAGCGGCTTCTGCCGCCATTGCCGCGCCGAGCAGCAGGAACAACAAGATGAGCGCCCGCAGTTTCATTATTTCTTCAGAAAATATTTGGATTTAAACAATATCAAATACAACACGCCGACGGTAATTGCCGAATCGGCGATGTTGAAAATCGGGCGGAAAAAGACAAATTCCTCCCCGCCGTACAAGGGAAACCATTGGGGAAACGTCGTTTCAATAATCGGGAAATACAACATATCGACTACCTTGCCTTGCAGAAAAGGCGCATAGCCGCCGCCGGACGAAAGCAGCGAGGCTACCTGTCCGGCAGAGTCGCTAAATATCAATCCGTAGAAAAGGCTGTCGATGATATTCCCCACCGCGCCCGTAAAAATCAACGCTATCCCGATTACGATGCCGGTGGATACATTTTTTTTCAACAGTTTAAAAATATACACGCCGATGAACGCGACCAACACTATGCGGAAGACGCTCAGCACGACTTTCCCGATGGTGCCGCCGAATTTCATGCCAAACGCCATGCCCGGATTTTCAGTAAAGAAAATATAAAACCAGTTGCCGAATACCGGTACGCTATCGCCAAGCGCCATGTGGGTTTTAATCCATATTTTTACCGCCTGGTCAATGAGCAGGATGACTACGACCACGCCTAAAACCAGCCACAGTTTGGATTTTTTCATGCCTTCAATGCTTTTCGGTTATTTGTTTTTCGCTTCGATGCTCAGCGTAGCATGAGGAACGGACAAAAGACGCGCTTTCGGAATCAGTTTACCCGTTACGCGGCACACGCCGTAGGTTTGATTCTCAATCCGCACCAGCGCCGCCTCGAGCGAGGTAATAAACTTTTGCTGACGAAGCGCCAACTGCCCCGATTCTTCTTTCGAGAGCGTCGAAGCGCCTTCTTCCAACACTTTAAAAGTGGGCGAAGTGTCTTCCGTATCGTTGCTGCCGCTGTGGGTTACAGTGGACATCAACAGCTCAAAATCTTTCTTTGCCTGCGCCAATTTATCAAGAATCACAGCCTTGAATTCTTGCAATTCATCGTCGCTGTAACGTATTATGCCCGTAGGTTCTTCCTGCCCGTTAGTTTCTTGTTTACTCTTTACCATAACTTATCTCTCCAAGTTTTTAATATAAACTGCGAATGTACGCATTTTTTTAAAGAAACACAAGAATGTGGGTACGTGATTACGTGACTAAGTGACTAAGTGGCTAAGCGTGAATGTATCAAGGCGAAGCCCCCTTAATCGCTTAATCGCCTCCCCCGAAGGGGCGTTTAACGAAAAGAGGCGCTTACGCGCCTCCATTCAATTTTAAAAATCAATATAAGTGATTTTCTTATTCAGGACGTTCCACTACGTTTCCAGAGCGTTCTCTTGAACCGTCCGTGCGTTCCACTACGCTGCCGGAGCGTTCCCTTGAACCGTCCGTGCGTTCCACTACGTTTCCAGAGCCTTCTCTTGAACCGTCCGTGCGTTCCACTACGCTGCCAGAGCGTTCCCTTGAACCGTCCGTGCGTTCCACTACGTTTCCAGAGCCTTCTCTTGAACCGTCAGGACGTTCCACTACGTTTCCAGAGCCTTCTCTTGAACCGTCAGGACGTTCTACTACGTTTCCAGAGCCTTCTCTTGAACCGTCGGGACGTTCCACTGCGCTTTCAGGCGCTTCCCTGTCGTCGACGGCAGTAGCAGTAATGGCAGCAGGCGATGCGTTAAATATCGCCGACTCTGCCGGATCGTCGCTTTTACAAGCAACCGTTAGCGCCAAGCCTGCTATGAGACTCGTTGCGCTCATTAAAAATGTTTTTTTACTCATATAAAAAATGTTTTTAAAAATGTTTCACTGTTGAATTATTGTGAAGTGTGAAGCGTGAAGCGTGAAGTGAAGCCTTCGGGTAACGAAACGCTTCACACTTAACCCTTCACTCATTACGGCACTATCGCATTTACGATTTCGCTCCACGGACCTTTTTCGCCCGTCGTATTTTCCCAACAAAGGCAGAAATACACGGTTTTTCCGCGCTCGTTTTCGTCAAACTCAAGCGTAAACGGCGTGCGCGTATCGAACGACGAATTGGTGAGTTCTTTCAAATGCGATACCGGTTCGTCGCGTATCGCCCACCGGATTTCTACGCCGTGCACGCCTTCGGGCTTCGCCTTCTTCGTTTCTTGGTCGAAGAAATGAATGATGAGGCGGCGGATTACCGTACTGTCCACCGTAAAATACGGATACCTCGTAGGCGCAGGCACATGCGTGCGCGTCGTTTTGTGAATCGGCAGCTCCATTGCCGTCCGGTCTTCGTCCGTTACGAGCGGGTTGTTCGTTACGTACGCCCTCAGCAACGCGCGTATGCCCGTTTCCGCCGCATCGCGCGCTTCACGCTTCGCGGTAACGGCAACCGGCGTATGCGTTGCCTGATTATCAACTACATCTAACGCTACGGAAAAATTTGCCAGCAGCTGCTCGATGTGCTGCTGTTCGGCTTCAGGAATATTCCATACGCCGAACATGTTTTTTAAATAATTAACCACTAAGGTTAGCCATTCCAAGAATTGATGGTCTTTTGTAGGTACAAAATCACGTTTGTTTGCCATAACTTATAAATTTTTAATTAGTAAATATGTAATAAATAAACTGTTCTGCTTTGAGCGTCCCCGAAAGTTCTCCCGACATACCGGACGTTGCTCCCGACATGTCGGATGGTTCTCCCGACATGTCGGATGATGCTCCCGACATGCCGGATGATGCTCCCGACATGCCGGATGACTCTCCCGACATGTCGGATGGTTCTCCCGACATGCCGGATGATGCTCCCGACATGTCGGATGACTCTCCCGACATGTCGGATGACGCGCTCGATATGTCGGGAAAGTTTTACGGAAAACATACTATATATATATATAGGTATAGGAATATGCAAGGGCGTCCGCGAGGGCGCGGCGGTCATTCCTGAAAAGCGAAAACAGCGTAACTTGCTGATTTTCAGCGGGGGGGGGGGGGGGGTAAAAACTAAAATTTTTAAAAATCGAAAGCGGAGCGATGGAAATAGCGGGGCTGAAGGGGGTTTTGTGTCCTCCGGCGCGGGCGTCTATCCTATCTGTACGTTTCATTTTTTATACTGAGTGTTACAATAATGGATGCAAAGTTACATATTAAATTTAATTTTACAAATTATTATGCACTTTTTTTGTAAAAAATGGCGGGGCGGGGCTTTCGGCTGCGAAACGCTTCACGCTTCACCATTTTTCCAATTTATTTTCTTACCTTTGTAATGATTAACTGATTTAGATGAAATATTACATTATAGCAGGCGAAGCATCGGGCGACCTGCATGGCAGCAACCTGATGCGTGGATTGAAGCAAGCCGACGCCGAGGCGCACTTCCGTTTTTGGGGCGGCGACCTGATGGCGGCGCAGGGCGGTACGCTGGTGAAGCATTACAGGCACACTGCCGTGATGGGCTTTTTTGAAGTAGTGATGAAGCTGCGCTCGGTGTGGCGGAACATTCGTTTTTGCAAGAAAGACATACTGGCGCACCGTCCCGAGGTGTTGATTCTGATTGACTATCCGGGGTTCAATTTCCGGATGGCGAAATTTGCGAACAAGCGCGGCATTAAAGTCTTCTACTACATTGCGCCGAAAGTGTGGGCTTGGAAAGAAAAGCGCGTACACCGCCTGAAGAAATATGTAGACCGCCTGTTTGTCATCTTCCCGTTCGAAACCGCTTACTTCAAGCGTTGGGGCATCGACGCCTGCTACGCCGGAAATCCGCTGGTCGACAGCGTTGCCGAACGGCTGGCGCACAACGCCGACGCCTCCGCGTTTGCGGCGCAGCACGGGCTGTCCGAAAAACCAATCATCGCCGTGCTGGCGGGCAGCCGGATTATGGAAATTAACTATATCCTGCCAAGGATGCTTTGTTTGGCTGACAAATTCCCCGACCATCAATTTGTGGTAGCCGCTGCGCCGTCCATCGCGCCTGAGATGTATGAGCGGCATTTGGCAGGGACGCCGTTCCGCGTAGTGTTCGACCGGACGTACGAGCTGATGGCGCATGCCGAAGCGGCGGTCGTAGCGTCGGGTACGGCAACGCTCGAAGCGGCGTTGATTGGCGTGCCGCAAATCGTGTGCTACGGCGGCAGCGAGCTGTCGTACCGGATTGCCAAACGGCTGGTGAAAGTGAAGTACATTTCGCTGGTCAACCTTATCATGAACGCACCGGTGGTTGCCGAATTAATACAGCATGACGTGAATCCCGACCGGCTGTGCGAAGCCTTGCGCGGCATACTGCCCGGCGGCGCGCAGCACGCCGCGCTGCTGGAAAACTACGCGCAGCTGCATGTTTTGCTGGGCGGGCGCGGCGCGGCGCAACGGATTGCCGGACTAATGGTGCAGACGCTAAAAGGATAAATAATGCCGCAGATTATAAATATTTCCTTAACTTTGTATCGTTTTATTAACTGTTAACTCTACAAAAACGTGTATGCTATTTTCATAAAAGAAATCCGTGCTTTCTTCTCGTCGCTGACGGGATATATCGCGGTGGTTATTTTCCTGCTGGCAAACGCTTGGTTTATGTGGCTTGCTCCCGGCGATTTTAATGTACTCGACAATGGGTATGCCGACCTGAACAGCCTGTTTACCATTGCGCCGTGGATATTCCTTTTCCTCCTGCCCGCCGTTACCATGCGCAGCTTTGCCGAAGAAAAAAAGACCGGTACGCTCGAACTGCTGCTCACGAAACCCATCACCCACACGCGGCTGATTGCGGGGAAATACCTTGCCGGCGTAGCGCTCGCCGTGTTTGCGCTGCTTCCCACGCTCTGCTATTTATACAGCGTGTACATGCTCGGCAACCCTGTCGGGAACGTGGATATGGGCGGCGCGTGGGGGTCGTACATCGGCTTGTTTTTTCTTGCCGCCGTGTATGCCGCCATCGGCATCTTCGCCTCGTCCATTACGGTAAACCAAATCGTAGCGTACATTGTAGCGGCGGTGCTGTGCTTCTTCTTCTACATCGGATTCGACGGACTGTCGCAGTTTAGCCTCTTCGCGCCTGTTGATAATTTCGTACTGCAATTAGGCGTCAACGAACACTACAAATCCGTCAGCCGCGGCGTGGTTGACTCGCGCGACGTGCTCTATTTCGTAAGTATTATCGTATTCTTTTTAGCCTTGACCAAGCTGACATTTTCGGTTTCTAAAAAACGTGTATGGACACACCGCGGCATGTTCGCCGGATTTGTCGTGCTGCTGCTTATCCTGAATACCGCCGTGCGCCACGTGTTCTTCCGCATCGACCTGACGGGCGACAAGCGCTACACGTTAGCCGACGTCAGTAAACAAATCATGAAAAACACGACGGCGAACGTCCACGTAGAAATCTTTCTCGAAGGCAACATGCCGGTGCAGATGAAAAAACTGCGCACCACCATCCGCGAAACGCTCGACGAGCTGAACGTATATGCCGGCAACCGCGTCCGGTATACGTTCATCAACCTTGAAGACGAAGTAGCCGACGGCGACGAGCGCGCCACGCAACGCCTCTACACGCTGCTGCAGCAAGCCGGACTTTCGCCGTTTGTGGTGCAGGAACAGACCGGCGGCAGCAATACCGAACGGATACTCTTCCCCGGCGCATTGGTGAGCTGCACGAAATCTACGCCCGACGGCGATTCTGTACGCATCGAGAGCCGCGAGATAGCCGTCAACTTCATACAAAGCGACGCGCAAGCCAACCCCGAATCCAACATCCTGCTTGCGCAGGAAAACGTGGAATACGAACTGGTGAACGCCATAAACCTGCTATGCCGCGAACGGCAGCAACGGATTGCTTTCGTCGAAGGGCACGGCGAGCTTGACGAATACGAAGTGGGCGACATCTGCCGCGAGATAGCGCCGTTCAGCCGTATCGACCGCCTCGCGCTCGGCGGGCGCGTGGGCGCGCTCAACGCCTACGACTTGGTGATTGTAGCCCGACCGATGCAGCCGTGGAGCGACGCCGACAAATTCGTACTCGACCAGTACGTCATGCACGGCGGGCGCGTGGCGTGGTTCTTGGACGAGGTGCATGTACACCACGACAGCCTGTCGAGCGGGCGCCATACGTTTGCGCTCAACAACGACCACAACCTCGACGACCTGCTCTTCAAATACGGCATACGCATCAACAAAAATGTGCTGCAAGACATGCAATGCTCGTTCCTGCCCGTAAACATTGCGATGGAAGGGCAATCGGCAAACTTCAAGCCCGCGCCGTGGACGTACTACCCGCTGCTCACCCCGCCCGACGGCAACGACATTACCCGCGGATTGAACCTCATCAAATCGGAATATCCGAGCAGCATCGACACGGTAAACCACGCGCCCGGCGTCCGCCGGCAATTCCTGCTGCACACGTCGGCGCACAGCCGCGCGCAAACCATTCCGCTGCCCATCAGTCTGGCTGAAACCGCCGAGCAGCTGTTGCCCGAACACTTCAACCGGTCGTTCCTGCCGGTGGCGGCGCTCACGGAAGGCGTCTTCCGCTCGGCGTATGCCAACCGCCCGACGGCGCACTACAACAACGGACGTCCGTTTACGTTCGCCGCCCGCAGCGAGCCTGCGAAAATGATTGTGGTAGCCGACGGCGACATTATCCGCAACGACGTCATCCGCCGCGCAGACGGCACGCGCATCCTGCCGCTCGGCTTCGACCGCTATACCGAAGTGCAGTTCGGCAATAAAAATTTAGTAAAAAACATGGCGCTCTATTTGCTTGACAACAACGACGTGATGCAAATCCGCCGCCGTCAATGGCAACTGCGCTTGCTCGACAAACACGAGATACAAGTCCGCCGCTCGTATTGGACGACGCTGAATACCTTCGTTCCCCCCGCCTTGGCGCTGCTGCTGGGCGGCGTATTTATATACGCCCGCAGGCGAGGAGCGTTAAAAGTGAAGCGTGAATAGGTTAGGGGCGTAAATATTTGAATGAAAGACGTGGTATTTATTAAAAATACCTCCACATATAAGGTTCGCAGTGAAAAAAAATCATTATCTTTGCCCTGAATTAAAGTCATTGTTATATTTTTTAATAAAATTATGGGAAAACAACGAATTACAGACGTATTGAAAACCGGAAAGGTTATGGTTTCCGACGGGGCGTGGGGCACGATGCTCTATCAAAAAGGCTTGCAGCCGGGCGAATGTCCCGACGAATGGTCGCTGACGCACCCTGCGGAAGTCGAAGATATTGCCCGCGAATATATCGCGGCAGGCGCCGATATGGTCGAAACCAACAGTTTTGGGGCGAATGGTTATAAGTTGGCGCACTATGGCTTGCAAGATAAAGCGGCGGCTATCAACGAAGCGGCGGCTCGCGCCTCGCGCCTCGCGGCGGGCAACGACAGGTATGTGATTGCCTCGGCAGGTCCTACCGGAAAATTACTGCTGATGGGCGACGTTACGGACGACGACCTGTATGCCTGTTTCAAGGAGCAGGTTACGGCTTTGGAACGCGGCGGCGCCGACGCCGTTTGCATCGAAACCATGAGCGACGCCGGCGAGGCAATAGCAGCCATCCGTGCCGCCAAAGAAAATACACGGCTGGAGATTATCGCCACGTTTACGTTTGAAAAAACGGCGCAGGGCGAGTTCCGCACCATGATGGGGCTGTCGCCGGTGGAGGCTGCCGGAAGGGCTTTGGCTGTCGGCGCGGACGTCGTAGGCGCTAATTGCGGTAACGGAATGGAGCGTATGGTGGAAATTACGAAAGAAATACGCGCGGCGTTTCCCGATGCGTACATTCTCATCCACGCCAATGCAGGACTTCCGGCGCAGGTAGACGGAAAGGATGTGTTTCCGGAAACGCCCGGCATGATGGCAGCGCTCGTTCAGCCGTTGATAGCGGCAGGCGCGAATATCATCGGCGGGTGCTGCGGCACTACGCCGGCTCACATTGAAGCCATAAAAAATGCAGTAAGGAATTTGTAAAAAAGCGCGTTACTTTTCGATCGTCAGCCGCACCAGTTCTATTTTCGTGACTGACGTGCGCAGGATGCGGAAGCGGAACGTCCCGAACTGCAGTATTTCGTGCGGCTTCGGGATGCTTTCATTGCAGTAGGTGATATAGCCTGCGAGCGTTTCGTAATTGTCGTGTTCGGGAATATCGAGGTGGTAGGTTTTGTTGATATTCTTCACTTCCATCCGTCCTGAAAATATAAAATCGGTGGGCGAGAGTTGCTTTTCTATCAACGAATCGCTGTCGTGTTCGTCATTGATTTCGCCGAATATTTCTTCGTAGAGGTCTTCCATGGTAATCAACCCCGATGTGCCGCCAAATTCATCGACCACCACCGCCAGCGCTTTTCTGTTTTTGATGAGCGACGCCAGCAGGTTCTGCGCGGGCATGGTTTCGGGTACAAAGTCGATTGAACGTATCTTGTCGCGTACGCTGAGCATGCCGCTGAACAGGTCTTTGGAATGGACGTATCCGATGACTTTGTCGATGCTTCCGGCATATACCGGCACGCGCGAATAGCCGGTTTCGATAAAAAGCGCCCGCAGTTCTTCTACCGTTTGATGTTCTTCTATCGCGGCGATTTCCGTGCGGGGAATCATACATTCGCGCACCCTGACTTTTGAAAATTCCAGCGCGTTTTGGAATAGTTCGATGTTGTGCTCGTTTTCGTTTTCTTCATCTCCCGAGCGGCTTATTTCGTTCGACAGGTGCATCAAGTCGGCTTTGTTGAATATGGTTTCTTGCCCTTTCGCTTCTATTTTAAGCCCGAAGAGTCGGATAAAGAGGCGCGACAGGAGGGTTACGAATCCTGCCAACGGGTATAGCAGCACGTAGAAAAACACTGCCAGCCACGCCAACCGGCGCAATACCCAGTTCGGATTCAGGCGCGACAGGGTTTTCGGCAACCACTCGCCGGTCGTGAGAATAAGGGTCGTCGAAAGGATGGTTTCTATCAGCAATACCACGCCGGGCGCGGTTACATAGCGTACGATGAAAGGGTCGCACAGTTGCGCCATGGCAATACCGTAAATGACCAGCACAATGTTGTTGCCCATCAGCAGCGTGGATATAAAACTACCGGGGCGGCGCAGAAATAGCGATACTATTTTTGTGTACCCCTTGCCTTGCTGTTTATCCAGTTCAATCCGCAGTTTATTCGACGATAGAAACGCAATTTCAACGCCCGAAAAGAACGCGGAAAACAAAAGTGAAACTAATACTACGGGCAATGAAGAATTCATATTTAGGTTAAGGTTTTGTTAAAGTATCAGGCGTTTGCGGGGTGTCGTCGAAATAGAGACGGCTGTCGCCGCCCATCTGCCGCATTTCAATGTCGGTAAATTTTTCGTCGGCAGTCATTCCGTTTCGTCCGAAGTGAATGTCGTCGCCTGCTTCTACACGTACCGGCGCATTGGTGTATATAGTATGCTCTTTCCTATTCCAGTACAGCGTGTCGGTAAACAATTTTTGTTGCTGTTCATAATTTATCACGACCACATGTCCGATGGTTTGCCATATTTCAACGTCTTCTTTATATTGTGCATAATCTGCCGTAATGCGGGTTTCAGGCGCTCCTCCGGGGGTGAGAAGTTCCACTACAAAACCTTTCGGGAATACGCTGTAAGGCTCTTTTGCCATCAGGTAACGGAGTAATGTGGGCGCGGTGAGTTTCATTTTTACTTTTCCGTATTCCGTATATTTTACGTCTACGTGTTGCACCTGCATCGTCGGCGTCGCGCCGACGTCTTCAATAGACTGCGCGCCGGTGTTGTCTTTGTCGCACGCCGCCATCGCCACTGCGCATAATAACGCCGTTGTCCGAAATCGTGAAATGAATTGTTTGCGCATCTACGGATGATTTATTCGATTTTCGGTTTCACAAACCAAATATCGTAGATGCTGAAACTTACGGCAATTTTTACGTATATTTCCCTTATCAGCCCATCGTCGGTTGTGCCACGTTTGCCTACTTCGGCAGACAGGTTCAGGTTGTTGTTCCAGCGGTTAATCGGAATACTTATACCGGCAGTTGCACCGATATTTTTCAGTTGGTTGCCGTTAAACTGCATGTAAGTTTGCTCATAGTTCAAGCCGAATCTGTATGTGCACCGGTTGAAGTAATGTCTGAAATCTGTTTTCGATGGAATCCACTCAAAGCCCGCCCTGACTAAATAACCGGGCGTTATTTCAAAATGCTGAAACGCGGATGCGTTTTCATAGTCTGCCGTTTTGTTCCAACGTTGATATACATAATCAATGCCCGCCATCCAATGGTCGCGTTTGCGCAACGAAACACCTCCGCTGATGACCATCGGCACTGACAGCAGGTTGTTCGTCGTGGTAGTCCACTGTATGGTGTCGGCAAACGTACTTGTTTGCATATAGGCAAAATTAAGTTGATTTTTGCCTATTTGGGTTGCGAATTGGTACGTAGCGCCGATAGTCAGCATAAGGTCTTTGTTCAGCGGCTGGGCGTATTGCGAACCCACCGTGAACCCGAAATTCCCGACTTTGAGCGAAGTGCCTGAATACAAATTGGAATAAGTGCTGTTGCTTGCAAAAATAATGTTGCTGTAGCGGTCGATAGAGCCAAAGTAATATTGCATCTGTCCGCCTATCGACAAGCGTTTGCCAAGACCCGCACCTACCAAAAGCGACACTTGGTTGATGCCGCCTTCGCCGCGGTAGTCGTAATAGACGTTTCCCATGTTCACTATATTTTCAGGTACATTGTCGGTTCTTCTGACTCTGTAGCCTACATTGCTGTATGGCAATAGTCCGACTCCTATCACCACGCGCCGGTGCACGGGAAAAGCAAGTGCAATATGGTGTATATTGAAATTGTTTGCGGCAGAATGATGTCCCTGTCCGTCGTTTGAATAATAGGACGAATAATAATTCTGTATTTCTGCACCAAAATCAAACATAAACGCCAAGCTGTCGTGTGCGCTTAACGCCGCTGGGTTCAAAAAATTAATCATTTGCGAAGACCGTACTCCTGTGCCGATACCGCCCATCGCGAAATTATGCGCCATGCCGGGCTTTGCCAAATCGCCTACACCATAAAAAGAATAAGGTGTAAACGTGTTAATAGCATTATCGCTTTGCGCAAAAGCGACATTTGTAAAACACATTAAGAATCCTACAACAACCGGTCTTTGAATTATTTTATAGATATTATACATTATAATTAACAATCCTATTAAGTCCAATGAGGACAAGGTTACAAACTACAAATATCGGACTTTTTATGTTTCTAACAAAAAAAAATGCATCTCCACCGGTAAAAATTGTACGATACTGCGGATTTTTCCTCATATAACCTTCTATTTCATAGCACGTACCTTGCAATACACCTGCCGTAATTGCCATATCGGTATTTGTTCCTATGGTCGGCGGTATGTCTGCCGTAACCTGTTTTAACGGCAATTTGCCGGTAAATGTATGCAGGGCATTGAATCGGGTTTGCAGCCCCGGCGATATGTTCCCGCCTAAAAATGCTCCGTCTCGGCTTAGAAAATCAATGGTAATGGCTGTTCCGCAGTCTATAATCATGCAATCCGTGTCGGGGAAAAGCGTGTGAGCGCCCACGGCGGCTGCCAGACGGTCGCAGCCCAAAGATTCGGGCGTACGGTACAAGTTTTTTACAGGAACAGCGGTCGTGTGCGTAAAATGAATAAGGGTAGCAACTTGATTGCCAAGCCACGTTATCCATTCTTCTTGACTGCCGGCGCGTACCGATGAATAAATAGCCGATGTAATGCGGTACTGTTCCAACAAAGGTTTCAGCGTTTCAGGCGTTATTTGTTCATGTTGTTCGACGGTCAAAAGCCGCCCTTCATGAGCCACCGCCACTTTTGCTTTGGTGTTCCCTACATCTATGATAAGATTCAAATCCGTCATTTTTTAGTCATCTCCATTTGTTTTAACAATCCGGTAGCCTGCTCTACAGTGGTTACGTTGGCTATGGAAAGTATTAATTTTTCGTTGCGTTCTTTTACCTTGAATTGGCGCGGGTGTGCCTGAATATAGTTCAACACGGCGGCAAAAACATGCGACCGGTAATATGTCGAATTTTTATTACTGATAAAATAAGCCGTCATTATTTTATTTTTCAGTACAATTTTTTCAAAGCCAAGTTCGATGGCTTTCCAGCGCAGGCGTACGATGTTACACAGTTCATATACTTGTTGCGGCGGCTTACCGAACCGGTCGGTAAGCCCTGCGATGAAGGGTTGCAAAGCCGTTTCGTCCGTCAGGTTGTCCAATTCTTTGTATAGCCGCATTTTTTCGGCTACGTTGCCGATATAGTCATCGGGAATAAGGATTTCCATGTCGGTGTCGATGGTGCAATCGGTAATGAATTTTTCGTCTTCCGGTTGAGCTGCGTCTGCTTCGTGCGGCATGGCGTCATACGCGGTAGCCGGTGTTTCGGCGCGCAATTCCAGTAATGCTTCATTCAAAATACGCTGGTAGGTTTCAAAACCTATATCCGAAATAAAACCGCTTTGTTCGCTTCCCAACACGTTTCCTGCGCCGCGAATATCCAAGTCCTGCATCGCAATGTTGAACCCGCTTCCCAGTTCCGAAAAAGTTTCAATGGCTTTCAATCTGCGCCGCGCCTCGTCGGTTATGGAAATAAACGGCGGCGCAAGCAGGTAGCAGAACGCCTTGCGGTTTGAGCGTCCTACCCGCCCGCGCAACTGATGCAGGTCGCTTAATCCGAAATTCTGCGCATGGTTGATGATGATGGTGTTGGCGTTGGGTATGTCGATGCCGTTTTCAATAATTGTGGTGCAAATCAACACATCATAATCGCCGTGCATAAAATCAAGAATGACTTTTTCCAACGCTTCGGGCGGCATTTGCCCATGCCCCACGCAGGTTTTCACGTCGGGACATATACGACGGATAATATCTTCTATTTCGCGAATATCCTGTACGCGGTTGTGCAGAAAGAACACCTGCCCGCCGCGGTTTGTTTCGTAGTTGATAGCATCGCGGATAATGTTTTCCTGAAACGTGTGCACTTCTGTAACTATAGGATGCCGGTTGAGCGGCGGCGTATTGATAATTGATAAATCGCGAGCGCCCATGAGTGAAAATTGCAGGGTGCGCGGTATGGGCGTGGCGCTCATGGTGAGCGTATCTACATTCAGTTTCATTGCCCGCAATTTTTCTTTTGCGCCTACGCCGAACTTTTGCTCTTCATCCACAATCAGCAATCCCAAATCCTTAAATTTTACGTCCTTGTTCAGCAACCGGTGCGTGCCGATGAGGATGTCTATTTTTCCCTCTTCTGTTTCTATCAACGTTTCTTTTATGTTTTTTGCCGTTTTCAAGCGGCTCACATAATCAATGCGCACAGGGAAATCACCGAGCCGTTCGCCGAATGTTTTGTGGTGTTGCAGCGCAAGAATGGTCGTAGGGACTAATACCGCCACCTGTTTGCCGTCGGATGCGGCTTTGAACGCCGCGCGGATAGCCACTTCCGTTTTTCCGAAACCCACATCGCCGCACACCAACCTGTCCATCGGATGCGGCAGTTCCATATCGACTTTCACGGCTTGCGTGGCTTTCAGTTGGTCGGGCGTATCTTCGTAAATAAACGAGGCTTCCAATTCATTCTGCAAATACGAATCGGGCGAAAAAGCAAAGCCCTCCGCTTCTTTTCGTTGTGCATACAGCGCCGTCAGTTCCCGCGCAATATCTTTGACTTTCGATTTTGTAGTTTGCTTCAACCGTTGCCATGCGCCTGTTCCCAGTTTATATATTTTCGGCGGCTCGCCGTCTTTCCCCTTGTATTTTGAAATCCGGTGCAATCCGTGGATGCTTACAAACAGCACGTCGTTGTCGCGATACACCAATTTCACGGCTTCCTGCGCCTTGCCGTTCACGTTAGTCCTCACCAATCCGCCGAACACCCCGATGCCGTGGTCAATGTGTACTACGTAATCGCCTATTTGCAGATTGCTCAGCTCATGCAACGTGAGGCGGTCGCTTTTCTCCACCTGCCGCCGCAATGCCACGCGGTGATAGCGTTCAAATAATTGGTGGTCGGTATAGCAGCATATTTGCAGCGAATGGTCAATAAAACCCTCGTGCAGCGTGAGCGGTAGAAATTCAAAACGGACATGGTCTTTGCCGATGGACGCCAAAATGGCACGCAAACGCTCTTTCTGCGCCGGATTTTCCGTAAGGATATAAGTCGTATAACCTTGTTCCGTGTGGGCGGAAATGTCGGCGGACAGCAGGTCGAAATTTTTGTTAAACGAAGGTTGCGGGGCGGTGTTGAACGACACTGTGCCGGATACCTTCACGCCTTCGGGCGGCGGGGTAAAACACACTGCGTCGTGCGTATTCAAAGCGTTCAGCACGTCGTCGGGAGCGATTAACGGCGCGTCGGGTTGCGTATCATTTGCATGCCGCAGCGAATCAGTCAAAAACTGTATATCTTCCGCCCAAACCATGAGCCGCCCGCCGGCAAAATCAAACAACGAACGGTCTAATGCGACCTGCGACGTTTCCTGTAAATTGGCAATGATTTCAACGCTTTCCATGATTTGCTCCGAAAGTTGCGTATCGATATTAAACGTGCGGATGCTCTCCACCTCGTCGCCAAAAAAATCAACGCGCACAGGACGATTGTCCGAAAACGAAAAGACGTCAATAATACTGCCGCGCACGGCAAACTGCCCCGGCTCAGCTACAAAATCGGCACGTTCAAAACCGTATTCCGACAGCGTTTCGCGTAAAAAAACAAGCGATATTTTCTCGCCGCGATGCAGGCGTATGGCGTTTTTCTCTACCGTTTCGCGCGAGGCTACTTTTTCAGCCACAGCATCGGGATACGTTACAATAAAAAGCGGCAACCGGCTATCGAGTATCGCATTCAGCGCGGCGGTGCGCTGCACGATGTTCGACATGTCGGGCTGTCCGTAGCGGATGTTCCGCTTGTAGGACGAAGGAAAAAAATAGACCTGTTCGGGCGGCAATAAATTGGTTAAATCGCCGTAGCAGTATGCCGCGTCGTCGCTGTCGTTGAGTATGACGATATGAATACGGTCGAGCGCGGCGGCGGCGGCTATAGCCAACTGCCGTGCCGAGCCTGCCAGTCCGCGCAGGAGCGTAACATTCCCGCTTCCGGACGTGATTTCCGAAAGAAGTTGCCGGCATCGTTCCTGTCCGGCAAAAGCGCTCAACAATGACTGCCTTTCCAATATGGGAACAAAGGTAGTCATTTTTTTGTTAATGTACGGAAATACCTTTACGTAATTACGCTTCGGAAACAAGCATAGTGAGGTTATTCCGTGCCTGCCCGCCGTTCCGCCCGCCCTTCTATCCATGCCACAATGGCTTCGTCGGTCGGGAGCGTACGCGGGGCGATGGACTTTACCCAACCGCCGTTTTCGTCAATCAGGAATTTTTGGAAGTTCCATTGTACTTCGGCGTCTTCTACCCCATTTCCGGCTTTTGAAGTCAGCCATTTGTAGAGCGGGGCAATGCCGTCGCCTTTCACCGGAATTTTTGCCATCATCGGGAACGTAACGCCGTAGTTCAGCGTGCAAAATGCCTTGATTGTGTCGTCCGCAGCAGGCTCTTGTGCGCCGAAATCATTGGATGGAAAACCGATAATTACAAAATTCCGGTCTTTGTACTGTGCATACAAGGCTTGCAGCTGTTCGTATTGCGGCGTCAGCCCGCATTGCGAAGCGACGTTCACCACCAACACTTTTTTTCCTTTCAGTTGCGACAGCGCAAAATCAGCGCCGTCAATTGTTTTCACCGTGTAGCTGTAGAAGCCGTCGGTCGGGGCGCAGCCCGCCAGCGCGGCAGCCATAAAAGCGAGAAGAGCAATTTTTTTCATGATATGTATTATTTAATTGCTGCAAGTTAGCGAAAAAAAACCAATCGCAACTATATGTTGGGGGAAAAGTGAAGCGTGAGGTGTAAAGAGTGATGTGTGATGTGTGATGCGTTTCGTTGTAGAATTGTTAAACAGTATGGCTGCACCACACCGCCCCCGCTCCCGCCGTCATTCCGTGCTTGACACGGAATCTCCCGAAACAACGCACTTCAATTGTCAGGGGATGGCGGGTCAAGCCCGCCATGACGTGGGGCTTTTTGGGGCTTCCGGCATGAAAAAAGAGGCTGCCCCAAACACACGGACAGCCTCTTTTACATTTGAAATATTTCTACTGCGCCTTGCGGCGAAGTGTTATTCTCCGATTATACCGCCTGTGCTAAAATACCACTGCCATTGCTTACTGGCTTCATAAGCGGCTAATGTTGCGCTGGGCACATACAGTTTGGTGTACACCCAATCACCATCATCGACCGAAAAAGCGTAAGGAAAAACAAAACTTCCCAGCTTCACTGTATCCGGATTGCTCCAGCTCACATGTACGTCAGAAAGATGACAATCGTAAAAAGCAGAATTTCCAATACTTGTAACAGAGTTGGGAATGGTGATAGTGGTTAAATTACGACAATAGGAAAAAGCGCTAAACTCAATCTTTGTAACGGAATTGGGAATAGTAACAGTCGCTAAGCTCTGACAATAGTAAAAAGCCCGGTATCCAATATTTGTAACGGACTTGGGAATAGTGACGGAAGTTAATAGCCCGCAACCATTAAAAGCGCAATCTCCAATATTTGTAATGCCATCGTTAATAACAACTGTTCTAATACCGTATTGGTCATCTAACCATGGAGGGAAAAAGCCGCTCGTCGCCTCATAATCCGGCATGGGACACTGCCCGCTAAAGGTGAGCGTGCTGTCCACAAGTTTCCATGTAAACTCTGCGGGCGCTTCTTCTTTGCTGCACGAGGTAGCCATTAATAGCAGCGCTGCGGCTGCCGTCAGTAATTTGTTTGTGTAAGTTGCACTCATTTCTTTAATAGTTTTTAAAAATTAATTTGATTTAATAATGCAAAGGTAAGAATAATAATTAGAATATATATTAAAAGTGATACGTGAAGTGTGATGCGTAAAATACGACGACGAAACGCTTTACGCTTTACGCTTCACACTTTACTCTTTACGCTTCACGCTTTACTTCACCGCCACTTCCATCATTTTTCTATCGCCGAAAAATGTTTCTATCAGGTTGCCGCATTGTATGGGGAAAGGGGCGGACGCGGGGATGAAGATATAATCGCCGATTTTCAATGTCATAAACGCCGATATGCGCGCGATGATTTGCGGCAGGCGTTGCGTGCCTTGCATGTCGAGGGCAATGGGCTGCGGCGGCGTGCCGCAGACGTGCGCGGCGAGGTTGCCGTCCCATGCGGCGATGGGTAGAAATTCGCGGCTCACGGCGGTGGAATAGTCGAAGGCTACGGCGTTGCCCCACGGTTTTCCCTGCGCCGTGTGGCGCGCCAGCAGGTCTGCAGCCGTGAACGTCATGCCTGCGCCTACAGCGTCGTAGTAGCGCGCGGCAAAGCGTTCGCCGATGCTGCGCCCAAGCCGGCACACGCGGAAAATGACACACACGCGCGCCGTAATGTGCTCCGTAAATTCAGGGTAGTAGAATGAATCGTTATTGCGCAGCAAAGCCGTGTCGGGGCGGAGGTAGAAGGTTACGTCCGCGTCGTCGGCTTCGTGTACGCAAATCAGTTTCAAGAGGGGCTATGTTTTTGACTGCAGACGCAATTCGGTAAACACACGTTTGGTGTCTAACGTGAAATTACTTGTCATAATCCACGAATAGTAGCCGGGGTCGATTGCCAATACTTCCCTTGCGGGACGTCCTTTGTATTTGCCGAAATTAATTACCGGCACGTCTTTTTCGTCAAGAATAATGCGCCCTGCATAGTCGAGGTTGCGCGTGTGTATCGAGAACACCGACAGCTGCCCTACGTCGTTCGGCAAGTCGGGATAGCGGTCGAGCTGCGCTTTCAATATTTCGTAAGTGGCATATACGTCGGCAGCGGCGCTGTGGGCGTTTATCATGTCTTTTTCGCAGTAAAATTTGTAGGCAGCCGACAGGGTGCGCTGTTCCATTTTATGGAATATGTTTTGCACGTCAACCAATTTACATTTGTGAAAATCGAACGAGATGCCCGCGCGCAGAAATTCTTCCGCCAATATCGGGACGTCAAATTTTATGGAATTGTATCCCACAATATCGCAGCCGGTGAGGTAGGTTGCCAAATTTTTCGCAATATCGCCGAACACGGGACTGTTGGCTACGTCGGCATTGGTGATGCCGTGTATTTTCGTAACGTGTTCGGGAATGGGAATGGTGGGGTTTACCCTGTACGTTTTTTGTTCTTCTTGCCCGTCAAGAAATAATTTCAAGATGGAAATTTCGACAATCCGGTCGGTGGCAATGTCCAATCCTGTGGTTTCCACATCGAAAAATACCAACGGATTTTTTATGTTTAATTGCATCAGTTCTGTTGTTTTTACACGCCTATCATCATCGGCATGAGCAGCGCCAGCGTTTCTTTGTTTTCGTCGTCTGTTTCGAGCGGAAGTATCAACCCTGCGCGAGTCGGGTCGGAGAGTTTCAGGCTTACGTTCGTCGACGGCAGGTTTGCCAATATCTCGGTCAGGAAACTTGATTTGAATCCGATTTCAATTTCTTCGCCCTCGTAGTTGCAATTTACCCGCTCGTGTGCCGACACCGAGAAATCGAGGTCTTGCGCCGAAATGGTAATGCCGTTATTTTCAATTTTCAGTTTAATCAGGTTGCTTGCCTGATTGGAGCATACCGACACGCGGCGCACGGAATTCATAAATTCTATACGGTCAACCGTTACTTTCTTTTCGTTGTTCGTCGGAATCACCGAGCGGTAAGCCGGAAAATTGCCTTCTACCAAACGGCACGTGAGCGTGTAGCCCGACAGCGTAAACACTGCGTTTTTATCGTCGAAAGCCACTTCTACCGCTTCGGTTATTTTCGGGAGAATACTTTTGAGCAATGCCGCCGGTTTCTGGGGTAGAATAAACGACGATTCCTTGTCGGATGCAATATCCTTACGCTGGTAATACATCAGTTTATGCGAATCGGATGCCACTAGTGTAGCGCCGCCGTCCGGTTTCAAATCGAAGAAAATACCGTTCATCACCGGACGCAACTCGTCGTTGGCAGTAGCAAACAAGGTGAGGTTTAAACCTTCAAGCAGCACGTCGGCAGGCAGGGCAATGCGGTTGGCGTCCTCGTTCAGTCCCTGCTTCGACGGATAGTCGTCAGCCAGAGAGCCGGGCGTAATCATCTGACCGTTTCCGTTGTTCCAACTGATTTCCACACGTTGCGAAGCATCTACGCTCACCGTCAACGGTTGTTCGGGAAACTCTTTCAGCGTATCAACCAGCCATTTTGCCGGAATCGCTACTGCGCCTTCTTTTTCTACCTGCTCAATGTTGAGTAGGGTTTCCATCGTGGTTTCAGTATCTGAAGCCGTAATGGTTAAGGTATTTTCTTTCAGACGAAACAAAAAATTATCGAGAATCGCCATCGTGTTTCTGCTGCTAATCACACGTGATATGGATTGCAGACGTCCTAATAATTCGGTACTTGATACAATAAATTTCATACTTTATTTCAATTTTTAAGATACAATATTACGGTTTTTTTCGGAAAGGACGAGCCAATGCTGCGTTTTATTTATTAACAAAGTCGCTATAATTTCTCAACAACAAATCGAAAGAGACCCACGAAGCCAAAGCCCACTCTTCAGTTTCGCCTATGAAGAGCAGGCATTTGTCGGAGTCGTAGCCCCCTCCGTCCAGTGGTATTCCGAAAAGGTCTATCGTCCGGTTTTCTTTTGCGCCTTTAATATTTATTGCGTGTTGCCGTTGATAATGGGAAAAATCTTGCGCGGCTACCTGCGTACCTATTATGGAATCGGCGTCCAAACGGCGGAAATACGTAACATAGCGGCGTATTAGTTCGTTATTCTGATTTTCTGCCTGCGTTCCATGCGTGTCGGTTACTCGCCATTCGTTATTTTCATGTATCAACATGAATGACGCTTCGGGGCGTAACGCATGTAGGATTTTTATAGTGTCGATGTCCGACGGAGAATAGGCGCACACCGCTACATTATTCCAAAAGCCGGACGCAACACAGCAGACTTCCGTTATTGTTTTGATGGAATAGGGCAGCGCGGCAGACCATAGATTGCCATTGTGCAGCACTATAGCGCCGGTGTGCGTATCGTCGTAAATGTAAAAGTGCAACAAAGGTTTATAGGCGCTACCTTTATAAAGGTGTACGCCTACGCCGTTGCGTTTGATGTTGGCTGTCAATATTCGCGTAGTGGTTGTGTCGGTGTCCAATGGGCGCAACCGCCAATTCTGTACGGTGTACCACCAATCGGCTATCCGGTTTTCCGCAGCCTCGCGGCGGTCGTTCACTATCCATCCCGACGGTGTTTCAGTGAGTGTAACCGTGTCGTTCGCTTGTGTAAACACCATGCGGGAAATGTTGCCGGCATAATGCCTCAACGCCTGCGGCAAATCGTCATGCCCGCAGGAACAGAGCAGGCATACGCTAATATAGAGCATCTTTTTCATCGCCATGAGTAACTATCGGCAGCATACACAAAAAGCCATGCCGCCAATGTCGTGTTATCGGTTTTATTTGGCAAAACTAACCGCGCGGGTTTCACGGATTACCGTTATTTTCACCTGCCCCGGATACGTCATTTCGTCCTGTATTCTCCGTGCAATATCCTGTGATAAACTTTCGGCTTGGGCGTCGGTTACTTTCTCGCTGCCCACAATCACTCTCAATTCGCGCCCTGCCTGAATGGCATAGGTTTTGATGACGCCCGGATGCGCCAGCGCAAGGTCTTCCATTCCTTTCAGCCGTTTGATGTACGACCCTACCACTTCGCGGCGTGCGCCGGGGCGTGCGCCCGATATGGAATCGCCTACAAGTACTATCGGAGAAATCAACGAAGTCATTTCTACTTCCTCGTGGTGAGCGCCTATGGCATTGCATATTTCCGGTTTTTCCTTATATCTTTCGGCAAGTTGCATGCCTAAAATGGCGTGCGGCAATTCGGGGTCGTCTGTCGAAACCTTTCCGATGTCGTGCAACAAACCGGCGCGTTTCGCTGTTTTCGGATTCAATCCGAGTTCCGACGCCATAGTGGCGCAGAAATTCGCTACTTCGCGCGAGTGCTGTAGCAAATTTTGTCCGTATGACGAACGATATTTCATTGTACCCACCAACTTTATTAATTCGGGGTGCAAACCGTTAATGCCCAAATCAATTGTCGTGCGTTTACCTACTTCCACTACTTCTTCTTCCACCTGTTTTTGCAACCGCGACACCACTTCTTCAATACGCGCAGGATGAATACGTCCGTCGGTAATGAGTTGGTGCAACGCCAGCCGCGCCACTTCGCGGCGTACCGGGTCGAAGCCCGAAATGATAATAGCTTCCGGCGTATCGTCCACTACAATTTCAACGCCTGTGGCTGCTTCCAGCGCACGGATATTGCGCCCTTCGCGCCCGATGATGCGCCCTTTCACTTCGTCGTTTTCAATGTGGAACACGGTTACTGCATTTTCTATTGCCGCTTCTTGCGCCACGCGCTGTAACGACAGGATAATAATGCGCTTCGCTTCTTTCGAAGCATTCAGCCGTGCTTCGTCCATCACTTCATTGACGTACGACATGGCTTCCGTTTTTGCATCCGCTTTCAACGACTCCACAAGGTTTTGCTTGGCTTCGGCAGCCGAAAGTCCGGCAATGGTTTCCAACTTTTCAACCTGTTGACGGTGCAAACGCTCGTATTCTTCAATACGTTTTTCGATTACGCCCATTTGATGCGTAAGATTTTCTTTTGCTGTGTCGTTTTCTCTTTGCTTACGTTGCAAATCAGATAGTTGTTGTCCGAGTACCGCTTCTTTTTGTTTCAGTTTATTCTCGTTTTGCGCAAGTTTGTTGTTTCTTTCATGAATCGTTGTTTCATGTTCCGCTTTCAGTTGCAGAAAACGTTCCTTCGCTTGCAACATCTTTTCTTTCTTGATGTTTTCCGCTTCCGTTTCTGCTTCTCTAATGATTTTCTTCCGTTTTTTCGACATCAGGAAACCGGTTATAAAGAACGATAACCCTCCGCCGACAACTATTGCCGCTATGGCTGCTATGAGTATTATTTCCATATTATGTATTTTTAAAATTATTAGTTACCTAAATTATTCATATTCAATATATTCTCCAAAATAAAAAGTCTGCACTGTTACGTTTGTTTGACAAAAAACCCTAAAAAATCAAGGCGGAGCTTCCGGATATTAACCTCAAACGTCCAACGTCCCGCAAGCGGAATCTCCCGAAGGATAAAATAGGCCTGTTTTCAGCAGCCGAGATAAACTCCTTTTAAACAAAACATGTTGAGTTTCGCAAAGAAACACATAACAATGCAGACATACTATAATAGGAACGAACTTCTTTTACTTTTCTTCAACCGCACATAAATACTCTTCCAACTGCCTATCAAGCGCTTCGAACTTTTCCACCACACGACCCAGATCCTCCTGTTTCTCAAGCTCGATAAGTTTTATAATAAACTGCAATGCAGCCATCGAAAGCGCATCTTGCACATCACGGTCGGTATAAAGTTGGCGGTACTTAGCCACTTGTTCATTTATACGCCGTGCAGCTGCTCTGATGCTTTCTTCGTTGTTAGCCGTTATTCTAAACGGATAAGAACGATCGGCAACATTGACCTTTATGGAAATCTTTTCTTCTTCCATGTCAGCCTCATCGGTTTAGTAAAGCAACACACTTGTCAATCTCTTTCACGATTCTTCCTATTTTCTGTTTTGCATCATTAGTGTCGGCACTTGATACTTTAAATGCTTCCGCTAACTGCAACTTCTTATTTCTCTCTTCCAATTTTTCAATCACAGCGCGCTGACGGTCTATTTCATCCTCAAACGCCTGCTTCTCATTCCTACACACCTCATTCTCACTCTTTATTTTTTCATAGAGCGCTATAAGCCTCAAGTGCTTATTCGTTAAACGTGCTATTACATCATCAAAAAAATCTTCCATAAGAAAAATATAATAGTGAGACTACAAAGATACAACAGAAAAATATCATTTGCAAAAAAATATATATTTTAGTTGAAATATCGTACCTTTGCAGCATGGATACTATCAAAGATACAGCAAATTTATTACTTCAGGGTAACTTTACTGAATATCAGTGGATTCCTTCTCCTGAGCGACCGTTACCCAATGTAAACAGGATCAAAGAAATTATGAACCTGTTGAAATCCATACTTTTCCCCAACTTCTTCGGTGATGTTGAAATTGGCGAATATGCACCGGACGCCAAAGTGGAAGCAAATATGACGCGACTTTACGCTCTGCTTAACGAGCAAATATACAAAGGATTGTGTTGCTTCAACGAGCGGGCTGCAGCGCACGATAGAACAGCCCCCGAATTGACTACGGCTTTTATTAACAAACTTCCGGAAATAAAACGCCTGCTTGCTACCGACGTAAAAGCAGTGTGCGACAGCGACCCTGCCGCCACCGGCTACGGCGAAGTAATATTCTGTTATCCGGCGATTCAGGCAATGATTCATTACCGGATAGCGCATGAGTTGTTGAAGATGCAAGTTCCTGTGTTGCCACGTATTATGACCGAGCTGGCACATTCCGCCACAGGAATCGACATTCATCCGGGCGCTTCCATTGGCGAATATTTCAGCATTGACCACGGCACAGGCGTGGTTATCGGCGAAACCTGTATCATTGGGCATCACGTACAACTTTACCAAGGGGTTACGTTGGGCGCAAAAGGTTTTACGCTTGACGCCGCAGGGTTGCCTGTGAATGTACCACGGCATCCTGTCATTGAAGACAATGTGATTATTTATGCCAATGCCACGATACTTGGACGTATTACCATTGGACACAACTCCATCATCGGCGGAAATATTTGGCAGGTACACAGTGTCCCCCCCTATTCGCGCATCGTGCAAAAAAAAGCGACTGACTTTAATGACGGATTAGGCATTTAATGTCTGAAAGCGGTTTTTGAAATAAAGTTGCAAATCAAAAAAATATATGTACCTTTGCGCCCGCTTATGGATAAAAAAAGTCATATCTATATCCTGAATACAGGAAGCAGGCACGTCCGACAATGTGCCTAAGGAGGCTTTTATACAGATAGACCGCAGGATTGTTTCCGAACAATATCTGAAAAACGGTGTCTGTGCATCATAATTTATTAAATAAGCAAATCAAAAAATATTTTTTCATTAGATGAATAATCATGTTATCATCTGCAAGGCGAGCAGCCAACATATAGAATATGCAGAAAAAATCTGTGAACTGGTATATATTTCAGCACAGGAACGGGGAACAGGAATAGCAAAACGAAACCCCGAATACATAAAAAAGAAAATGACGGACGGCAAAGCCATCATTGCGCTCGACGGTAAACATCTGGCGGGCTTCTCATATATTGAAACGTGGGGGCATCAAGAGTTTGTTGCCAATTCAGGACTCATTGTAGCGCACGAATACCGCAACAGCGGGCTTGCACGGCAAATCAAGTGCAAAGTTTTTGAATTGTCGCGAGAACGTTTCCCGAAAGCCAAAATTTTCAGCATTACTACCGGTACAGCGGTGATGAAAATCAATTATGAATTGGGTTTCAGACCTGTGCCGTTTACGGAATTAACCGAAGACAAAGATTTCTGGGACGGCTGCAAAGGTTGCCGCAACTACGATATTCTCGAACGCAACAACCATAAAATGTGCCTTTGCACGGCATTGCTCTACGACCCTTTTTACAAACGTCCGGAAATAGAAGTTCCGCCGCCGAGCAGGATAGCGGAAAGTATGCGCCCCCGAATCGAAGGGTGGCGCTCTATGGTAGCCGGATTACGCTTGATAGTAACCGGATGAATTTAATGTGTAACAATATAAAAATGTAATATGGAAAAAGTTGTTTTAGCATTCAGCGGAGGATTAGATACTTCGTTTTGCGTACCGTATCTGAAAAATGAACGCGGCTTGGAAGTGCACACAGTGTTTGTGAACACCGGCGGATTTTCGACAGCCGAAGAAGAAAAGATTAAAGAACGAGCCGTGTTGCTGGGCGCAGCATCGCACACCACGATTAACGCAGAAAACGAATATTATACTAAAGGTATAAAATATTTAATTTTCGGCAATATTCTTAAAAACGCGACCTATCCGCTATCGGTAAGTTCCGAGCGTATTTTTCAGGCATTGGAAGTGCTGAAACATGCACAAAAAATAAATGCCGCATACGTCGCTCACGGAAGTACCGGCGCAGGGAACGACCAAGTGCGTTTCGATTTGGCATTTGAAGTCATGTCGCCCGAAATTACAGTGATTGCGCCCATCCGCGAATTGGCGTTGAGCCGCCAGCAGGAGATTGATTATCTGGCGAAAAACGGCTGCAACCTTTCGTGGAACAAAGCAAAATATTCCATTAACCAAGGACTGTGGGGCACGAGTGTCGGCGGGGCAGAAACGCTGCAATCGCACACGTACCTGCCCGACGAGGCTTATCCGTCGCAAGTGAAAAAAACGACGCCCGAAAAAATCAGCATCGAATTTTACAAAGGCGAACCGGCGGCATTGAATGGCGAAAAAATGCCCCCTACAACGCTAATCCGGCAACTGAACGCCATCGCGTCGCAATTTGCAATCGGGCGCGACACGCACGTCGGCGACACGATTATAGGCATCAAAGGTCGCGTGGCGTTTGAAGCCGCTGCGCCGATGATTATCATCAAAAGCCACCATTTGCTCGAAAAACATACGCTCACCAAAGGGCAGCTTTATTGGAAAGACCAGCTTGCAGGCTGGTATGGACAATTGATGCACGAAGCGCAATACCTCGACCCATTGGCGCGAAATATAGAAACGTTTTTAGAGGATACGCAAAAATTTGTAAGCGGCACTGTCGAAATAGCCTTGCGCCCCTATCATTTTTCGGTGTTGGGCTGCGCGTCGCCCTACGATTTGATGAATACAAAATTCGGCGCATACGGCGAAGAGAACAAATCGTTCACAGGCGCGGATGTGATTGGGTTTACGAAAGTGCTGGCAAATCCGTTGAAAATTTATTATTCAGTGCATGAAAACGATTAAAGCAACCATAGCAGGAGCTACCGGATACACGGGCGGCGAATTGATTCGCATTTTATTGAATCATCCGCAGGTAGAAATTGAATCGTTGCTCTCCACAAGCATGGCAGGAGAAGCCGTGTCGTCGGTACACAAAGATTTGTATGGCGATTGTCATTTACATTTTACCGATAAACCCGGAAATCCCGATGTGATTTTTTTATGTTTGGGACACGGACTTTCGCGCGATTTTCTCCACACAAACCACGTTCCCGCCTGCAAAATAATTGACTTAAGCCATGATTTCAGAATAAAAAACACGTTCGAAGAAAAGACTTTCGTATATGGACTTTCCGAACTTTTCCGCAATGAAATTGCACATGCCGAATATGTGGCAAATCCGGGTTGTTTTGCTACAGCCATAATTTTGGCGCTAAGCCCTTTGGCTTCTTTGGGAATGTTTGCCGACGATGTGCATATTCACGCGCTCACAGGCGCTACCGGCGCAGGGAAACAGCCGGACGAGACTTCACATTTCAGCTACCGCACGTCAAATATTTCTATCTACAAACCTTTTACACATCAACATGTAGCGGAAATACAGCAAACATTATCGGTGATAAACGGCAATGCTGCAACCCACCGGGAACTTGCAACCAAAATAAATTTCATTCCCATGCGCGGCGATTTTTCGCGTGGAATTTTTGCTGCCGTCCTCACCAAACTGCCGGAAGGCGCAGAGGAAGAAAACGTAAGGAATGTATATAAAACCTATTATTCCGCTTCGCCTTTCGTGCATTTTTCCGATACGGCGGTAAGTTTAAAAGAAGTGGTAAATACCAATAAAGCCTTGCTGAATATTAATTTCCACGATGGATATATTCACATTACGTCGGTGATTGACAATTTGCTGAAAGGCGCGTCGGGACAAGCCGTGCAAAATATGAACCTTATGTTCGGTTTGCCCGAAGATTGCGGATTGCGGCTGAAAAGTGCGGCATTTTAAGCATGTTGTCCGTTAGGATATTGATACGCCTTTCTTTGTCTTGACATTCATATAAAAAAACAACCCCTTTTCCTGTACAAGAAAAGGGGTTGTTGATGTTTGATTTACTAACCTACCCGGCGTTTAGAAACCGTAAGCGGGGTCGGTGGTGTTGTCGGAGCGTTCGGGATACAGGTCGTTATCTTTCCAATATTTATCGGTAAATACTTCCGGCAGGTTGATTACTGTTTTGCAATAATTACTATTTCCGTCGAAATTGTTGTTGTAACCCTTATCTTTCTCCCATTGAACGAAGTTTGCAAATGCCCTTGCACCGTCATTGTTGTCGTCTCCATCGAAATAATTGGGATCGGGTTCACCTGCGCGGGAGAGTACCCTGTTCCATATCCATAGGCGCGTACCTACTGTGAAACACGTGAACGGATTCGCCCGCATGGCATCCTCCGACTGGGGCGAACAAAGACCACATAACTCATCCTGACCGAAGTTAATGTCATATTTATTTTTGATCGTATTCTGGGTTTCATCGGTGTACGCCGGTCCTACGTCGCTGTACCCCGGTTTTCCTACAAAATAGCTCCATACCGTTTCTCCGGGAATGTCCGTAAAGTCGCCGCTCCAGCGGTATCCTTTTTTCCATTCATTTTTAAGATTATTGTAAGCCGCTTCGGTAGATTGTCCGTTGGTGTAGTACTTCGCATAATATTTGTTGAGCTCCGGGTCGTAAGCTATGGCTTCGGGGTCGGTTTTCATACGAGCGAAGTCAGGATTTTTACAACCGCCCGTTACATAAAAGTCAGGAAGGTTCGACAAGGTATGCCCTACATATTCGTGCATCATCCAATAAGGAAAGTTACCTTCGCCCGAAGGAGTAGATAAAGTGGTATAGTCGCCGTAATTCCATCCGCCTATAGCCCCGTTAGTCGAAGCCATCCATGCAAAGCCCGTATAGTGAGCATGCCCTCTGTCTTTCAGCATTTTTGTAATATTGCTGCGTACTTTATCGAAGTTTCCTCCTACATACGGTTCTGTGCCGTAGGCATTGAATCCGTATTTTCCGCGAGAATTCGATTCCGAACAGAGGGCATAAATATCGAAGTATTCGATTAAATCTTTGACTACGGGTGTTTGCTTAAAGAGGTCTGCCACGCCTTTTGCCCATGTTTCCCACAATCCGTCGTCTTTTTTCAAGTCGCTCAAATCCCATCCGTCGCCCGCAATAACTATTGGTACGGCTTTGCTGTCGTCCACCGAATGCGTGTGCAATACAATCACATCGCCGTCTTTATAGTAGTTGGCTTCGTTAACCTGATTTACAGGGATAACGCGGGTTACTGTCTCTGTTGTAATTCCGTCGTTTGTTTTTTTCTCATACTCAATAGACATGATAATGTCGCCGGTACGTTCGCCGCCGGGTTGTACTGTGGCAGTAATCGCAGTATGCACGGCAGAGCCGCCGCCTTCAGTCGGGCTTACCGTAACCCAGTCGGGCTTGCCGGTAATTTTCCACGGGTAGTTACACGTCATGTAGAATTTCTTGTCCTGACCCACCATAGGGGCAGTGAGCCTTTTTGCGGTAAGGCTTATTTTAAGTGGTTCCACCGCTTGCCTTACCGTAAGTTTTGCCGTTATGGTACCGGCAGAGAAAATGATGTCTCCTGAGCGCTCTGCATTTGATTCCGATATGTCAACTACAATGTTATGTCCACCTGCTTTTCCGGCAGTTTTGTCCAACACAATCCAGTCTTCTTTCGCTGCTAATTCCCACGGCACATTACAGGTTACTCTAAACGTTTTTTTACCGCCGGCTAACGTAGCATCAACGTAACGTTTAGGGTCTAAAAAGTAGGTAATGGGTGTGGTAACCTTAAGCGGTTGCCGCACTTCCAATGTTGCGGTATTTTCGCCGGATTTGACAACAATCGTGCCTCTACGGTTTGCTACCCCATCACTAACCACAAGCGGCTTGGCAGAAATTTCTACTTCAGTATTTCCGGCATTGCCACTTTCGACGCTTACTTCAAGCCAATCGGGAAGATCTTCATATTCCCAAGCTCCTTTACTTTCTACAGTAAAAACCGCATGGTCGTTTTCTCCACCGTCGCCCCATTCTAATACCAAGGTGTCTTTATCACCTATGTCGATACTCACAGAACCTTCGTTATTAACCGGGTTCTTTTCATCCGGTTCACATGCTGTGAACAAGGCTGTTCCGGCACAAATCAGCGCCAAAGCAGACCATAAAATTTTTCTTGTTTTCATATACACTTTATTTTAAAAATTAAACAAATTACTATTTCTTATTTTTTCCATAATTTTGTCATGTCTTCCAACGTTTTTCCTTTGGTTTCGGGAACGAATTTCCAAACGAACAAAGCTGCCAGTACACACATAGTTCCGTACAAACCGTATGCCACCATCGGGCTAAATTTATAAAGCGGTGGGAAAGTGGACGATACAATGTAATTAAAAATCCATTGTGCGGCAACAGCTATTGCCACAGCTTTTCCACGAATGGTATTCGGGAAAATTTCGGATATCAGCACCCAACATATCGGTCCCCACGACATCATGAAGAATGCGGCATACATAATTACCGAAAGCACCGGAACAATGCCTTTTATGGCAAAACTGTCGCAGAGCGCTACGGCAAAAGCGCCGATAGCCATACCAACCGACCCGATGATAAGCAGCGGCTTACGCCCGAATTTATCTACCGATACAATCGCTATTACCGTAAAAGCAATATTTACGATACCCATAATCACTGTTTGCATCATGCCGCCGCCTTCTGCGCCTGCGCTTTCAAAAATACGCGGAGCGTAGTACAGCACAGCATTGATGCCTATTGCCTGTTGGAACACCGACAAAAGAATACCGATAACGACCACTAAAACGCCGTAAGAAAAAAGTTTTTCGGTTTTTTCTTTCGATGCGGTTCGTATATCCGTCATAATTTCTTTGGCTTTCGCCGCGCCGTTTACTTTAGTAAGTACCAACAGCGCTTTTTCTTCCTGTCCGATAAGCGCCAAATAACGAGGCGTTTTAGGCACAAAGAATAATAAAAATCCAAATATAGCCGCCACGTAGGCTTCCGATACAAACATATAACGCCAACCTGTTGACACAGTCCATTGGTCGGGGATGGCGAGCGTTTGTGTAAGCTCATCCGTATAGGGATTCTGGTGGTCGCCCAAAATCAGATAATTCACGAAATAAACTACCAACATACCGAAGATTATGGCAAACTGGTTGCACGACACGAGCGTGCCGCGGATGTTTGCCGGTGCAATTTCGGCAATATACATCGGCACAATAGCCGAAGCCAGTCCTACACCGATACCGCCCAACACCCGGTAAAGATTGAACGCAATGAGCAAATCCGAAGTAGGAAGCGCATTTTGGTCAAAAAATAAAAATTCAGGGCAGTACGAACCCAACGCGGAGAGAAAGAACAGTATCGAGGCAAAACGTAAGGAGTTGCGTCGTCCGAACCGCGAGGCGAAAAGTCCTGAAATAGCCCCTCCGATGACACACCCGATAAGCGCGCTTGCCGAAGTGATGCCGTGCAATATTTTGGTATATTGGAAATCCTGCGCCTGCGAAAAGAATCCTTCCAATCCTTTTTCTGCGCCTGAAATCACGGCAGTGTCGTATCCAAACAACAACCCGCCAAGTGTGGCTACCAGCGTAATGCCGAAAACGTATGAAACATTGTAGTCTTTTTTACTCATAATTTTTTATTTGTTTTACTTATTTTAGTTCTATAGTAAGTTGTTTGCCGGAGTAAGCTACGGTTTGCTGAGGCGTTGCTTCTTCCACTCCGCCTGTTTGCGGCGCTATTTTTACGATATTCAGCGTACGCGCATCGGTCATGCCGTCAAACTCCCCTCGCCTATCGCCGATGGTGAGCGTTTGTGCAGCGTCGTTCCACGTCAGTTCGTAGGCGCTGTACCGACCTTGCTCGTAATTGTAATTGTCGCCTTCATCTTCGTAAATTGTGAACGAGGCGTCAGCGCCCGGATACACGCGAATTTCCCATGCTTCATCACGTCTTTGTGCCGAATATTCCGATTTCGGCGCTAAAGGAAGTATAGAGCCTGCTTTCACAAACACCGGAATTTTGCTCCAATCCACGTCAGCAACAATAGTTTGCCCGCCTTTAAAATGAGTTCCGTTCCAGAAATCAATCCATCCGGCACGGTGGGCGGGGAGATATACGCTCCATTGTGTTACGTCGGGTTCTACTATCGGCGCTATCAACAGTGCAGGTCCAAACATAAATTCATAGTTTTGTTCCAACGCCTGTTTGTCGGTCGGGAAGTCCATTACCAGCGGGCGCATGAGTGTAGCGCCGTGAAATGAAATCGCTGCCGCCTGCGAATAAATATAAGGCAACATACGGTAACGTAAATCAAGATATTTGCGTGAAATTTGTTCCACAGTTTCGCCGAAACGCCAAAATTCGGTTTCGGACTTATTCCCATGAACACGTTGTATCGGCACGAATGTAGCCACTTGAAACCATCGCAAAAAACGTTCGTGATAAGTGGTATCGGTATATTGATTTTCGGGACGGAAAAATCCGCCGGCATCGTAAGTCCACCAAGGAAGTCCTGCTGCCATTTGTCCTAATCCGCCGACGATTTGTTTACGGAACGTAGCCCAATCGTTGTTCACGTCGCCCGACCATGTAGATACGGCATAACGCTGCATGCCGGAAAATCCGCTGCGGGTAAGGCTCATCACGCGCTTGCCCGGAATGTCGCGCCGGTAGCCCTCATACACTGTTTTGTTGACAAACAGCGGATAGATATTGCGGTACACTTCGCCCGGTATCGTGCCGTTATTTACCTTGATGTTGCGGAGCGGTTCGCTTTCCGGCTCGGTGGCGTCCAGCCACCACGCATCAATGCCGTAAGGCAACGCCATGTTATCTCTTAAATTCTGCCAGTAAAAAGCGGCGGCTTCGGGGTTAAAAAAATCAACCCAATCTGTGCCGGGCAGTACATATCCTTTTTTCATCAACTGTTTTCCAAAATCGCTGTCTTCGGCTTTTGACCACACGGACACCATCAGACGGATGTTCATGTCGTGCAATTCTTTAACCATTGCTTTGGGGTTGGGATACAGGGTTTCGTCAAATTTCATGGCGTTCCATCCGTATTTGCCCCAATACTGCCAATCCTGCACAAACATATCAACCGGAAGTTTGCGTTTACGAAATTCGCGGGCGTTTTCCAGCAATTCGGCTTGGGTGTGGAAACGTTCGCGGCAATGCACATAACCTAATGCCCAAAGCGGCATCAGCGGTACATTTCCCGAAAGTTGGCGGAAACTGCCAATCACTTCGTCACCTGTACCGGCAAACACGGCATAGTCCAATGCCTGCGCTACAGGCGAGCGGAATACCGTTTCATCGGTCATCGGTTTGACAAAGAGGCGCGGCGATTTTACCCCCCTTTCGGAAATAATTTCGATGTGGTGCTGACCGGCTGCGAGCGACGTAATAATCGGCGTTCGCGGCGGAATCCATGGGCTGTTATTGTCTATCAACGCATGTCCGTCCACATTGAGGTAACATTTATGCCCCGAATAAATAAGGTCGAGCACAAACGCATATTCTCCCGATTCGGGAATGTCAACCGTTGCCGTAAAGCCATGCAACGGAAGGACATAGTCCGACACTGTTTTTGTTACTTGTGTTTTCAGCGTTTCTTCCGCATCTTTCACTTTCTGTTCGTCCATCGGTTGCAGCGGTATTTGCTCGTCGGCGGGGTTGAAATCGACCAAGCCGTAGTTGTGCCAAAGCAAACCGTACGATTTGTTCGACAGAATAAACGGAATAGAAATCTGTGTATTCACCTGCCTGAGTTGGCGCGGCAGTCCGCGAATGTTCAAATAGTTATCCTGAAACTGCCCTGTACCGTAAAGGTATTCATCCTCAGGCGACACAAAGCGTTGTTCTACAATAAACGTAGAGTCGCCTTGTACGGTGGACGGCGTCATTTTCCGTCCGCCTACTTGTTCCTGCAAGATGATGTTGCCTTGTGCATCTTTAAAAGTAATCGCACCGCTTTTCCTGTTCACCACAGCTGAAATTTTATCTGTTTTCACGATAATATTCCGGCGTGTAACTTCTGTTTTATATTCCGGCGCTGCTGTTTTTTCGATAAAAATAAGTTCTTCCGTCGGGCGCGAGCCGGGTTGGGTAAACTGTACCCGAATAACATTCCGGCTTTGCGGAATGAGCGTCAGCGTACCGTCGGTTAGCGTAATTTCCACCGCATGGTCTTTTTCCTGCCATGAAGTTACCACACCGGCAGAGTCGGAACATCCCGACATTGCCATTATCCCGAAAACGGTTAGAAAAAGTATTTTATATCTCATGCACATATTTTTATAATGTATATGTTTTTAAATATACATATTTACAATAGCTTCATATAACTCTTGTTTTCCACTGATTTGTGCAGGCTCGCCTTTTGCTTTGGCATAAGCCACCAAGTCGTCGAGCGACAATTTGCCTTCGTCAAATTCCTTACCTTTGCCTGAATCGAAAGACGCATAGCGGTCGGTAAGCATTTTTTTGTACGGCGATTTTTCCAAAATAGCGGCTGCACATTCCAATGCGCGGGCAAAAGCGTCCATACCGGCTATGTGGGCAATGAAAATATCATCCAAATCGGTGGAACTGCGGCGCGTTTTGGCGTCGAAATTCGTACCGCCGCCTTGCAAACCGCCGCTTGTCAGAATCACTAACATGGCTTGCGTCAATTCATTTACGTCAATCGGAAACTGGTCGGTATCCCAACCGTTCTGAGAGTCGCCGCGGTTGGCGTCAATCGAGCCTAACAAACCGGCGTCGGCAGCACACTGCAATTCATGTTCAAACGTATGACCCGCCAACGTGGCGTGATTCACTTCAATATTCAATTTAAAATCTTTATCCAACCCATGAGCGCGCAGGAATCCGATAACCGTTTCGGCGTCCACATCGTATTGATGTTTCGTCGGCTCCATCGGTTTAGGCTCAATCAGGAAATTGCCTTTAAAGCCTTTGGCGCGGGCATAATCGCGGGCTGCGGTCAAAAGCTTGGCTAAGTGTGCTTTTTCGCGTTTCATGTCGGTGTTCAACAACGAATAATATCCTTCGCGACCACCCCAAAACACATAATTTTCACCACCCAATTCAATGGTAGCGTCCAACGCGTTTTTGATTTGAACGGCTGCGCGGGCTACTACGTTAAAATCGGGATTTGTGCCTGCGCCGTTTGTATAGCGTTTGTGTCCGAACACATTAGCTGTTCCCCACAAAAGTTTGATGCCTGTTTCCGCCTGTTTTTGTTTGGCATAAGCGACAATAGCTTTGAGGTTGGCTTCGTATTCGTCAATCGAACTTCCTTCCGAAACCAAGTCAATATCATGGAAACAATAGTATTCGATACCTATTTTTTGCATAAACTCGAAACCTGCATCCAAACGTTGTTTAGCCACTTCCAAAGCAGAAGAACCTTGCGCCCAAAGGAACGATTTTGTGCCGGGACCAAAGGGGTCGCTTCCGTCTGCGCAAAGCGTATGCCACCATGCCATAGAGAACTTAAACCAGTCTTTTAATTTCTTCCCATACACTATTTTTTCGGCGTCGTAGAAACGAAATGCCAAAGGATTTTTACTTTCTTTTCCTTCAAATTTGATTTTTCCTATTTCCGGAAAATACTCTTTTATTGCCATAATAATTTAATTTTTAGAATCTTATAATTTATAAATATTTATCTATATTTTTCGTAATACTATTTTAACTATTAGCTTAAATATCACGCAAAGTTAAACTTTTTTACATACATTTCCAACTTTGTCTAAAAAATACGCTAAGGTATTTACGCGGGTGGAACTAAAAAGAAGTAGCGTATTGGTTATGAGGGAAAGTGTAAACACAAAATACAAAAAGGCGATTTTTAGTTCGCCCTTTTGTATAGTATAATCCACTTATTTATTCGGCTTTCAACCATATAGCCGCGCCGCCGCCGGAAGCCAACGTTAAGTCTATAACGGAATCGGCATTTATTTCCTTTTCTTCAATGATTACAGGATACGGATTGGTTTCCCAATTGGCGTCGGGCGCATCTTTGAAAATTTTTGCCGTATATTTTTTATTCGGGTCAAGGAATGAAAAATCAACCTGTATGTCGCGCCCTATTTCATTGGTGATAGCGCCTACAAACCAATCGGTAGAATGGCGGTCTTTGCGGGCGGTAACCACATAGTCGCCTATTTTTCCGTCTTTTATAATGGTCGTATCCCAATCTACAGGCACTATGCGGATAAATTCAAATTCAGGTTTGCCTTCATAATTTTCAGGCATATCCGACACCATTTGCAGCGGACTGTACAAGACTACGTACAACGCCAGTTGCTTGGCAAGCGTACTGTTCACGCGGGTTTTTTCAGGTCCCATATTCGTCAGTTTAAACGTGCCGAACGTGAAATCGGCAGGTCCGGCAAGGATGCGCGTAAACGGCAATACCGTAGTATGTTCCGGCGGATTGCTCGAATTGTATGCGTCCCATTCCTGTCCACGAATACCTTCCTGTGTCATCAAGTTCGGATAGGTGCGTTGCAATCCGGTAGGCATCACCGGCTCGTGGTTGTCAATCATAATTTGATAGCGGGCGGCGGTTTCAATAGCCTTGCGGTAGTGGCGTACGCCGTATTGGCTGCCGTGCCGTTCTTTTTTGTCTAACAAACGGCTCACGTAGCCGGTTTTCACCGCATCAATGCCAAGTTTTTTATAGTAATCGTACGAGGCTTCCATTTGCTGTTCGTAGCCTATGGTGTTTGCGCCGGTTTCGTGGTGTCCAATAATTTCTACGCCTTTTTGGGCGGCATAAGCGGCAACTTTAGGCATGTCGAAATCGGGATAAGGCGTGGTGAATTTATACAATTCGCCGTTGTTTTGCCATACGCCGTCCCAACCTTCGTTCCATCCTTCAACCAGTACGCCCGGAATATTGTTGGCGGCAGCGAAATCAATATACCGCATTACGTTTTTAGTCGTTGCGCCGTGTTTAACGCCCTGTCCCCACGTGTATTCGAGAATGTGCATACCCCACCATACGCCGATAAATTTCATGGGCTTTATCCACGACGCATCTTCAATTTTGCAAGGCTCGTTGAGGTTAAGCATAATACGCGACGTAGCCAACTGGTTCAAGTCGTCGGCAATGATAAGGGTGCGCCACGGCGTAGCAAACGGCGTTTCGGCATACACTTTTACGCCGGTCGACCATGGCGTTAAATCGCTTTTCAGCGTAGTTGTGCCTGCCACAGGATAGACGTTCATTTTGGCGTAATCCGTGAGGTTGGCTTCGTGAATAGCGAGATACCCGCCGTCAGTTTCAATCGTAACAGGGGTGCTCACCGTATCAAGTTTACTTATAGGCGCTTTGGCATAGATGCCTTCGAAATACTTTACCTTGTACGCCGAAATGCTCCATGCCTCGTAGTCGTCGGGGAAAGCAAATTCGGTAAGCTCTTCCGTGATTTCAAAATCTTGCAGATTAGGCTGTTCGGGAAACACATAACGGAATCCTATGCCGTCGTTAAACACGCGAAATACAATGTTCAGCAAGCGTTGTGCGCCGTTTGTTTCTTGCAGTTCCACCGTGAGTTCGTTATAATGGTTGCGGGCATACCGTTCTTCACCCCACGTTTGTTCCCACGTTTCGTCGAACGAAGCGCGTTGTACTTTTTTAATTGTAAAATCACCGTTAAACGGCGTTTTGTCATTCAGCAGAAAACCCAGCTGCGAGGGATTCACAACAGGCTTGCCGTTTTTCACGACACTATAATACGGTGCGCCGTTTTCAAGCGTAACCTTCACGGTAGTATTGCAGTCGGGCGACGCTACTCTCGCGCTTTTGCCGCACGAAGTAAATACCACGCCGGCAAGCAACATATAAAAAAATGTTTTTTTCATAAATGAATTATTTGTATATATTTTTATTAGAAAGTGCAAATATACATATTTTTTTTGAAACAACGGAGGTGTGAAATGTAAAGAGTGAAACGTTTTGTCATCCGCAGGTCGCTTCACGCTTTACTCTTCACGCTTTACACTTCACATAAAAAAGCCTTAGTCTTGTACGCAACGAACAGGATAAGCATTTGCTTTATTGAGGTTTTCAAGCCAACGTCCTGCTGGATATTCGGTAGTCGTCGGTCCAATTTCATAGTTGAAGCCAAACCATGCACCACCGCCGTGGGCAAACATACGAACAGCCATCATTTCATTTGCTTTATTAATGTCGCCGTCGTAATAACCTTGTCCATCTTCAGGTATTTCACCTGACCATTGCGAAGCTGTCCAATAGCGGGTAGCGTTACCTTTTTCATCAGAACGTTCCTTCGGTACATAATTACCTTTCGTGTCGCCATAAGAGCTAGCCCATTGTTGCACGTGCGGAAAATACACCAAGAAAGTGGAGTTTTTATCGCCTGCATAAAGATCTTCTTGAGTAGCTCCTAACAATTTCCCAAGTTCTCCTTCCACGCCGCCGGCAACTTTTAAACTGATAGTAAATTCCCATTCGGTAGGAACGTGCCAGCCTATGGGGCAGGGATCGTTGTCTTTTGACCAATTGCCGGGACCAGGAAAAGAATCATCCCAGTCAGCAGGAGCAGCTTCGTTATCATCTTGCACGTTTGTCGGAGGATCGTAGTACGTTTTCGAGTTGAATTTGTACACTTTACCGGTGGCATCAATATCTTCCGCAAATTTACCCGGTTCGTCCACGTTGCGGGTTGCCCATTTTACTATGGGTGGACACATATCACAAGGAGGTGTGTATACGGCAATTTGGTTTACGGTAATTGTTTTGGTTACCGTACCGGCTGTCACTATAAATTCAGTCGTGCGGTCGTCAACATTTTCGGATAATGGTTCTACCGCAACGTTTACGGTAGCCGTTCCCGTACCCGACATGGGGTCAAGCGTTACCCATACAGCATTATTGATACCGGTAATCACCCAGTTGGTATTACTGTTGACCGTAACAGTACCCGAACCACCGGAAAGCTCAAACGATACTATTCCGTTCGGCGGGGTCAACGAAAGCGTCGGCTCAACTCCATCATTTTCATCAACCACACAGGCTACAAATGCAAAGCCTGCTACTACACTTGCCATAGCAAGTAATAAAATTCTGGTTGTTTTCATATTCATTGAAATTTAATTGTTAGGTAATGCAAATATACATATTATTTTCTAACAATGGAGGCTTAATGGACAAAATGATGATGAAAACAGTCAAATTTTTATTTAATAGTCAAAAACGATGCTATTATACTTAAATTAGTCGCCATACATGGCAACTAATTTAAGTACGTGTATAAACCTGTAATTGTCTGTTAATACATTTTTTCGTAAAACATCCGTCGCTTATTCAGGCTGATTGAAAATCGTTACGCCGCTTTTTTTGATTTCATTAATGAAAGGGTCTCCTGAGTAAAAATATTCGGTAGGATATGTTTTTACATCAATGCGTGCGTAGATATGGCTTTTTTATGCCGACGTATGGAAACATGTCATAGTCGGAAGGCTGTCCTGTAAATTCATCGGCTACCAAAGCCACGTCAATATCCGACCATTCGTGCTGTGTACCTTTGGCAAACGAGCCGAACAGTACGACGGTACGCAGGTGAACGCCTTGCGCTTCTACTTCCCGTGCGTAATTTACGACTATTTCGATTTCAGCGTAAAACGTTTTGCCATCCGGTAATCGCTTTCTCTCTTTGCTCTTTACGCTTCACACTTTACATAAAAAAAGCCCCGCCATTTACGGCAGAGCTTTTTAAATAATTATTTTTAAAAATCCTTAGTTTTGTACGCAACGAACAGGATAAGCATTTGCTTTGTTGAGGTTTTCCAACCAACGTCCTGCTGGAGATTCGTCACTTGACGGACCAACTTCAAAGTTGAAGCCAAACCATGCACCACCACCGTGAGCAAACATACGAACACCCATCAGTTCATTTGCTTTACTAATGTCGCCTGTGTAATAACCTTGTCCATCGTCGGGTATTTCGCCTGACCATTGAGAACCCGTCCAGTAGCGGGTAGCAGCACCTTTTTCGTCAGTACGTTCTTGTGCTTTGTAATTCCCTTGCGCGTCACCATAAGAGCTAGCCCATTGTTGAACATGAGGAAAATACACCAAGAAATCGGAAGTTTTGTCGCCTGCTGAGAGGTCTTCTTGAGCAGCTCCTAACAATTTTCCGAGTTCGCCTTCTACACCGCCGGCAACTTTCAAACTGGTAGTAAATTCCGCTTCAGTAGGAACATGCCATCCTACGGGGCAAGGGTCGTTTTCTTTTGACCAATCGCCAGGACCGGGGTATGCATCAACCCAATCAGAAGGAGAAGCTTCGCTATCGTTGTTCACGTCTTGCGGAGGATCGTAGTACTTTTTCGTGTTGAATTGGTACACTTTACCGGTAGCATCAGCGTCTGCCGCAAATTTACCCGGTTCGCCCACGTTGCGGGTTGCCCAAGTAACACCACCTACCAAGTGACCTACTTCTTTTACAGCAGTCTGGTTTACGGTAAACGTTTTGGTTGCCGTACCGGCTGTAACGGTAAATTCAGCCGAGCGATCGTCAGCGCCTTCAGCTAATGCCGGCACCGTAACATTTACGCTAACCGTTCCACTACCCGACGTAGGTTCAAGCGTTACCCATGAAGCATCACCAGAAATAGCCCAGTTGGTGTTGCTGCTAATCGTAACGGTACCTGCACCGCCGGCAACTTCGAACGACAATGTTGCCGGTTTCAACGAAAGTTTCGGAATAGGAGGAGCGACTTCGTCCCCGCCGCCACAGGCTACAAATGCAGAGCCTGCTACTACACTTGCCATAGCAAGTAATAAAATTTTGTTTGTTTTCATACTCATTTAAATTTAAATTGTTTATAGTTTGTTTTAAAAAATTTATTTATCATTATTTTATTTATCAGATGAGGCGTTGGCGACGGGCCAGAGCGCTCGCCAAAAACGGTCATAGTTTCCTTTTCTTGTTATTTTTCCTGAAGCATCATATTTAGTCCATAAATAAGGTGTTCCTTCGTCGTTGCCTTTCAGTGCGCCGGTATATTTTCCCCAACGGCAGTCGCAGCGTGTGCGGTTTTTGTCGTAGGCTTTGAACGCGGCGAGGCTTGCGGTAAGGTCAAAGTCCGGGTATGCAGGTCTTGCGCCGTATTCTCCGGCAAGCCGTTTAATGGTATTCCACATATGGAAGCGCGTACCTACATCGAAACAGAGATACCACTCGCGCATGGAGGTTTTGCGGCTTGGTCCATACAGTTCGTTGTGCCAAGTATTTGCTTGATAACCTGTTCCATATACCCCGATGTTGTCCGATTCGTTGAAGTAAGGCGCTCCGGTAGGCATACCGGTGTAGCCGTCGGCGCCTATAAAGTCTTTCCACACCACCGTGGCGGGGTCTGATTCGTAATCGACAAACCATTCCAGCCCTGCGGCGTGCGAATTGTCCAAGTCTTGTTTTTTCTGTTCGGTGAGCGTGTTGCCGTCGCCGCTACCGTAGTAGAGGTCGGGCACGTTGGTTAAGATGTGTCCGGCAAATTCATGCACCGCCCAGTAGTCATAGCTCTGTTCGTCGACGCCCATGCGCGAAAGCGGGTCGGAAGCGTTGCCTGCGTAGGCGCTGTTTGCCATAAACATCACGCTGATGTTATCCCAACTTGCAGTCTGTGCGTTGTTGGCTTCGGTGCGGTTGCGGTTTACCGCTTCAATGGCGGCATTGATAGCGCCAGACCAATCTTCGCTGGAACTGGCGTTATATTTCGTTTTTGTCTTTGTATATGGGGCATAGTTTATACCGCGTTCCTGCGATTCGCTCATTAAAATATAAATATCTAAATAGTTTTGCAAATCGCGGATAAGTTCTACTTCAAGGAAGTGTTTTTCGGCAAGCCTTGTAGCCCACATTTCCCACCAGCCGCCTTTTTTCAGGTCTTGCCGGTCGAATCCATCGCCTACAATCACTACCGGCACACCGTTGCCTACCGTATGTTTGCGTACTATTTTCACGTCGTTGTCGTTCCAATAATCGCCTGTTTTACCTTGCGTAACGTGGAGACTTTTTGTTTCGCCGTTTGCCGTAAAGGTAATGTTTGCTGCGCGTTCGGCGTTGCTTGTGTTTTCGGTAGCCGACACTTTCAGCAGTTCCGAGCCTGCGCTGCCGCTTGTTTTTTCAATAGTAAGCCAGTCTGCGTCCAAAGTAGCCGTCCACTCCGTCCCCGACGATATACGAATGTAGCGGTAAGAGCCTTTATCGGAAAGTTCGAGCGTATCGGTACTTATAATAAAGCGGTCTGTTTTCTTTTGCACCACAGTAATCAGTTCGTCGCGAAGGTCTGTTTTTATACGGATTGATCCCGTGCGTTCGCCTGAGTCGGTATTTTCTTTAGCTGTAACGGTGGCGCTTGTTTTGCCCACCGAGCCGTTGCGGGGCGTTATTGACAGCCAGTCTGCCGAACTTTCCGTTGTCCATTTCACCGTGCCGGTAATGATTACTGTTTTTGAAATGCCGCCGATGTTGTCGGCAAGTGTAAAACTACCCGGACTTACCTTTATTATACTCGGCGTTTGTACAACCGTAACGGTGTCGGTGCGTGCGCCTGACGAAACGAGGACGTAGCCTATCCGCACGTCGGTTTCATCGGTGTTGGCTGTTAACGACATATTTATTTTGGTTTCGCCTGTACCGGATGTAGGGTCAATGCTAATCCATTCGCAGGTTTCGCAGACGGCAATGCTCCAAGCCCCCGTTCCCGAAACCGTAAACGAGGTGTCTTGTGCATTATCATACAAATCGAAGAACGAAACGCTTACGTTGGAATCACCGGAAGTCGTTTGCTGTTTTTCTTCGTTTTCGCACGACACGCACATGCTTAAAAAGCAAATTACCATGCTCGTACAACCTATATGAAAGTATGCCTTCATCAACAAAATTAATAAATCCTTAATATAATTTAACTTAAAATTCAGGATACAAAGATAATTATTTTTTTAATACCAAACATCTTTTTTGCGCATTTTTTTTGCATTTTTTCTCTATTAACGTATTTATTTATGTGAAACTAATTACATAAAACATTAATTATACGTATATTATTATAATACTTAACGTATATTTATGTGAAAATAAAAAACGACATATTTTTTCATATTTTTTTTATCCGACCCTATTTTTTGTGCTTTTTTAATACTAATTTTCCATTACATTAATCGTGGTGAAAAAAAAGTTTTTACTCTTCACGCCTAACACTTCACGCTTCACTTAAAAAAGAATGTTTGACGATTAAGAGAAAAAGCGTATCTTTGCATATATATTATTCATTTTTGTCATGTTTATTGTATTGGAAGGATTAGACGGCGCAGGGAAATCAACACAGTTGCAATTGTTGTGCAAGTTTTTTACTGACGCAGGCAAGCGCACGAAAATTTTGCATTTTCCGCGTTTTGATGCGCCGGTGTTTGGCGAATTGATTGCCAAATTCCTGCGGGGCGATTTGGGTGAACTTCATACGGTGAATCCTTACGTAACGGCTTTGCTCTATGCCGGCGACCGCCGCGACGCCGCCGTGCAATTACGCGAGTGGCTGTCGGCAGGCTATGTGGCGCTGATTGACCGCTATGTGTATTCAAACATCGGCTACCAATGCGCCAAACTGCACAATCCCGAAGAAAAACAAGCGTTGCGCGAATGGATCCTGCAAATGGAATATGGACACTTCGGTATTCCGAAACCCGATTTGACGCTGTTTCTTGACGTGCCGCTCGGTCATGTGGAGCAAAAATTAGAGGCACAGCGCGACGGCAACGACCGCGCTTACCTGCAAGGAAAGAAAGACATCCACGAAGCAAGCCTCAGCTTGCAGGAACAGGTGCGTCGCGTGTATCTCGAACAACCGGCGCTCGACCACACGTTCCGCGTGATTGACTGCGGAAGTCAAGGAAACATGCTGCCGCCCGAAATAATTTTTGAAAAAATTAAATCGCAAATACACATTATATAATATGGTCAGCACACCGATAATTTTGATTTTTGAAAATATATTAATTTTTAACTACGTATGAAAACTTTACGTCTTATAAGCCGCATATTGATTGGGTTGGTATTTATTTTTTCCGGCTATGTGAAAGCCATTGACCCTACAGGTTCACAACTTATTTTTACGGAATATTTCAAAGCCTTTCATCTGGGTTTTATGATTCCTGCCGCCATGCCGATAGGCATTTTATTATCGACTGCCGAACTGACGCTCGGACTGTGTCTGCTGTTGGGTTTGCGCATGAAGCTAACGGCGTGGGCAACGGCGCTGTTCATGGGCTTTTTTACCATATTGACGTTCATCCTTGCCGTATTTAGTCCGGTAAGCGATTGCGGCTGTTTTGGCGAAGCCATAAAACTCACTAATTGGCAAACTTTTTTCAAGAACATCATTATTGATGCGTTTGTAGTGGTTGTTTTCATGCAGCGCAATGCGTACACGCGCCTCTCAACCTGCCGGAATGAATTTATAACCGCCGGCGTCTTTACGGCGTTGTCCCTGACGCTGTCCATATATTGTTACCGTCATTTGCCGCTCATTGATTTTCTGCCTTATAAAGTAGGCGTAAACATTACGCAAGCGATGGAAATTCCTGAAGACGCCAAGAGGAGTGTATATGAAACATTGCTGGTGTACGAAAAGCAAGGCGAGGGACGGAAAACTTTTACGCTTGCCGATTATCCGCAAAACGACACGGCATGGAAATTCGTGGAATCGAAGTCGATACTGAAAGAGAAAGGCTACGAGCCGTCCATCACCGATTTTACCGTGAGCAACGCTTCAGGCGATTATATCACCGACTCGGTGTTGAACCTGCGCGGATACTTATTTATACTGACGCTGCCGCATGCCGAAGAAGCGTCATTGGCGCATGCCGCGAACATAAACAGCCTTGCCGAGTATGCCGCTCTACACCGCCACATCCATTTCATCGCCTTGTCGGGTTCGGCGGACGACAGGGTTGCCGAATTTACGGAAAAAACAGGCAGCCGGTATCCCATTTACTTTACCGATGAAAAACCGTTGAAAGGCATGGTACGCGCCAATCCCGGACTATTGCTGCTCTACAACGGCACGATTGTCGAAAAATGGAGTCATTACGACATCCCCAACGCCGACGAAATGGCACAAACCGTGCTGAGCGAAAATCCCGATATACTGATTGCCCGCCATCTTACTTGCATAAAAATGGCTATCGAAATAAAAGTAGTATTGCTGTTTGTGCTGCTGATCATGCTGACGTATTGTTTTCGCAAATACGGAAAGCAAAACAAGTAAGTAATGAACTTCAACCGCCATTGACATGCAGATACACCGTGATTATCCGCTGAAAGCGCACCACACGTTCGGCTTCGACGTCAAAGCGCGCTACTATGCCGCACCCGACACGCCCGAAGCGTTGCATGCGCTGCTCGCCGACCCGCTGTACCGCAAGTTGCCGAAACTTATCATCGGCGGAGGAAGCAACCTGTTGTTCCGCGCCGACTACGAAGGGTTGGTCATTCAACCGCGCTTCCATGCCATTGACATAGTTGACGAAGATGACGACTCGGTTACACTGTGCGCCGACGCCGGCGTAGTATGGGACGAATTTGTGGATTATTGCGTGCAGCACGGTTGGGGCGGTGTTGAAAACCTTTCGGGGATTCCCGGCACGGCAGGAGCTGCTCCCGTGCAGAATATCGGCGCATACGGCGTAGAAGTAAAAGACGTAATCTACGGCGTAGAAGCATTGCGGATAGACAGTCTGCAACCGGTTTTCTTTACGCGCGAAGCCTGTATGTTCGGCTACCGCGACAGTATTTTTAAACATACGGCGTGGAAAAACAATATCGTGATTACCCGCGCAACGTTCAAATTATGGAAAAATTCGCAGCCGGTTACGCACTATGGCGCACTTTCCGCCGCGTTGCACGACTGCCCTACCCCAACCCTTGCGCAGGTGAGGCAGGCGGTGCTTGCCGTCCGCCGGCAAAAACTTCCCGACCCGGCAGTTGCAGGCAATGCAGGCAGTTTCTTTAAAAACCCTGCCGTGCCGTGCGCGAAAGCCCATGCCCTTGCGGCTGCCTACCCCGCCCTCACCCTTTATCCGGCGAACGGCGAAGAGGTGAAGGTGCCTGCCGCATGGCTCATCGAACAGTGCGGATGGAAAGGCAAGCGCGTGGGGCAAGTAGGCGTACACGCCCCGCAGCCTTTGGTGTTGGTCAATTACGGCGGCGGCACAGGCAACGACGTCATGCAACTTGCCGCCGATATTCAACAATCGGTAGCTGCCAAATTCGGTATTGCACTGGAAATGGAAGCGAACGTCGTCAATTAAACAAAACCCTGCGCGTTTATCCTTGCGGAAACGTCCACGGCGCGCGGTAAACCGGCGTAATAAACTTGTCGGCAGCCGAAATGTTGAACTTCTTGGCATGGTCGTCGTACACCAAAGCCGCGCCGCCCAGCCTTGCCCCGATATTTCCTATGTGGGCGTATTTTGCACACAGTGCGCCGTTTTCTATCGTACATGCCGTATTCGGGTTATGGGTTTTGACACATTCCAGAAAATTGGCTACATGGTTTTTGTGCGCCTTTTCGTTGGCGGTTACTTTGATTACCGATATTCTTTCGCCTTCGGGAAACACTTCCCAGTCGGCACGGTCGGCGACCAAAGTACCGTTCGTGCCGCGGAAAAGGACGCCGTAATTTTTCCCGAACAACGTGCCTGCCGGATTATTTTCCCAAGTCATGATAAAATCCTTAAACCGGTAAGTTACCGCCATCGTGTCGAACGTTTCGTGCGCACCGTTCGGATAGGCATAATTGCTGCCGGTAGCCTGCACTTGCAGCGGCATTCCGGTTACGTTCATAGCCCACAAACCCATATCCATCAAATGTACGCCCCAGTCGGTAATCAGCCCGCCGCCGTAGTTCCAGTGCATCCGCCAAAGCCAGTGGTAGCATTGTGGATTGAACGCCCGCTTCGGCGCAGGACCAAGCCAGCTGTCGAAATCGACGCCGTCGGGCACGGCGGCGTCGGGAACAGGAGGAGGCAGCACCGCATAATCGAAGTTTGCCCACACATGGACGCGGCTCACCGTACCCAACTTTCCGGAACGGACGTACTCCACCATATCTTGCCAATGGTTGCCGCTGCGCTGGTGCTGCCCTACCTGTACGATGCGGTTGTACCGCTTGGCGGCAGCTACCATGGCGTCGCACTCGGCGATACTGTTGGCGGCGGGTTTTTCTACATACACGTCTTTGCCGGCGCGGCACGCATCCGCCATTTGCAGGCAATGCCAATGGTCGGGCGTACCGATAATCACGACGTCAACGTCTTTCCGGTCGAGCACGCTCCGGTAATCGCCGTACGTGTCGGCTTTCATATCGTACTTCTCCTCAAGCTCTGCGGCGCGGGAGCGGAGCACGTTGCTGTCTACGTCGCATAGGGCAAGGCAGCGCACGTCTTTGTGCAGCAAAAAATCGCGAAGATTGCTCCACCCCATGCTGTTGCAGCCTATCAACGCTACGCCTACCGTATCGTTGGCGGCGGCGCGGCTACCGCCGGCGGTGCGCGGGGCTGCAAACGAGGCAGGCACTGCCATACCGGCGGCAAGCAGGGACGAAGTCTTGATAAAAGTTCTTCTATCAATCATAACGGTATGTATTTTTACAGATTTCTAATCCAGATGTTGCGGAAAACAACCGCCGTGCCGTGGTCTTGCAGCATCAGCGGCATGCGTCCGTGCGCTTTGTAGTCGGGCAACCCGATGTATTCCGTACCGCCTTGCAAGACGTAATTGTTTTGCACCACAACGCCGTTGAGCACTACCGTAATCATAGCCGGTTCTTCGAGCTTGCCGCCTGTGCCGAACTTGGGGGCTTTCCAATACACGTCGTACACCTGCCACGCGCCGTTTCGGGTGTAGGCGTTAGCCAGCGGTGCGCTTTGTTTGTAGATGCTGCCCACCATGCCGTTGACGTACGTCGGGTTATCGTCGGCATCCAACACTTGCAGCTCGTAGATGCTTTGCAGGAACACGCCGCTGTTGCCGCGCATCTGCCCGCTGTATTCGCCGGGCTTCGGCGATTTAAACTCGATGTGCAGTTGGCAATCGCCGAAATACTCTTTTGTCCTGATTTCGCCTGTGCCGGGCACCACCGTCATTTCGCCTTTCTCCACCGTCCATTTCGGCTCTTCGCCTTTGAGGGTTTCCCATTTCGACAAATCTTTGCCGTCAAAGAGAACGACCGCATCCGAAGGCGGCTGTCCGGGCGCAGCGGCAGGCTTCACCACCGGCGGAACAGGAGCGTACCACTCCGTATTTTTCGGCGTCCATTGCGCCGATAAACTGTTGATTGCAAATAAACCAATCACTGATAAAAAAATTTGTTTGTGCATGTTTATATCGTTTAAAATGTTTAAAAAAAGTTATTCATTGGCAAAGGTACGAAAAAAATGGAGAAAAAAAAGTTGCGCGGAACAAAAAAATCACTACCTTTGTGCCAATAACCGTTATTTAATAATATTTATTTAACAAAATGAACATTGTAGCCGTATATCCTTTGCAACCCGTGAGCAAGCCCTCAGCAGCCCGCGCCCGCCGCGCCGTTTCCGCTCGCGCCCTGCCGTTCCCAATGGATAATAAGGTTACCCCCCCCCAACTGTAAATCAGACAGTTACGAAAATTCGCCTTCTTGGTGCGCTTCAGTGTCCCTGCTTCGCCCGCACGGCGCATATATATATAAAGGTATCATCTCCTCCCGCGGATGTGAACTCCGCCGGAACGAAAACGGAGGGAGCATGACGGCTTTTAGAATATCCATAAGATTTACTGAACCGTTCCCTTGCGCTACGGAATCATTCCCTTGCGCTAAAGAGCCGTTCCGAGCGCAACAAAACAGTTCAACACCTCAACGATTAAACATTTTTAAAACATTTTGATATGAAACTAAGACATTTTATGATTTGCGCAGCGAGCCTCACAGCAGGCTTGGCGCTGGTTTCCGCCTGCGGCGGAGATGATCCGGTAGAACCGGCGAAACTTAACGTATCGCCCGCTACCATTACAGCTACCGCCGATGGCGGGGCTTCAACGATTACGGTGGACGCTAATAGAACGTGGACAGCCGTAAGCGACGATACCGAAATTGCGGAAGTAACGGGCAAAACGGACAATTCGTTCGTGATTGACGTAGCGCAGAACACAAGCGAGACTGAGCGTACGACGACCGTAACCGTGTCGGGCGGCGATTTGTCGAAAACCGTAACCGTAACGCAAGCGGGAAAAGGGGTGAACGAAGTACTGCTGAAAGTAACGCCCGCTTCGGCTGACGTAGCGGCGGCAGGCGGCACGTCGTCGTTTACCATAGAGTCCAACGGCGCATGGGCGGTTACGAGCAATCAGACGTGGGCTACAGTATCGCCCGCAAGCGGTTCGGACAACGGCACGATTACCGTAACGTCCGAAGTTAATGAAGGTGCAGCCCGCACGGCAACCATTGCCGTAAAGGCAGGCGACAAGACGGTAAACGTAACCGTGAAACAAGCAAGCGGCGCAGGATGTCCTACTATTAGTGATTTGACATGGGTAGAAGTTACGACTTTCCCGCTTGTTAACACCGGCAAGTACATTGACAAGGCACAAGTTCTTCCGTGCGAATCGGCATTGACTCTATTCGGACGTACCGATGCTATTCCTTATAAATTTACGCTTACGGAAGCCGGTACGCTTTCTATTGAGGAAAGGAACACCAAATGCGGCGTGTATATATATGCCGACCTTGCCAAAGTAGGTAATATGTCGAATACGCCGGATCACGGCTTGGTAAATCATGGCGACAATGGCGCATGGAATCCTCCGATTAGCGCATGCACGGTAACGCCCGGTACTTATTATGTGCTGGTTTTCTACCGCCGCGACAGTGATGGCGACGGCGATGCCTACCAACTTGACCTTGAAGTAACGTTTACGCCGGACAACACCGATCCGACAGAGCCAACGGAAGTAACCATTAACGGCGTTACGTGGTCAACCCGCAACGTAGGCGAACCCGGTCAATTTGTGGCTACCATGAATGATTTGGGCAAATTGTATAAGTTTAACAGCAAAGTGCCATGGGATATTCCTACAAGTGCAAGCGCATCAGCTCCTGCAGGTTGGGATAATACGCAATCGGCAGGTACGAACAACTGGCTAAGAGCCAACGACCCCTGCCCCGCAGGATGGCATGTACCCGATATGGCGGATTATGAAACCAGTTTCAGCGGCAACGGCTTTGGCGGCGCAGTATGGCTTGACGGCACCGCAAAGGACGCTACCGTACCGGGCGGATTAGTCGGCAAAACCAACGGCAACGGTTGTATTTGGTGCGACTTGACTACCGAAGCATCGAGCGCAACGTCTATTTATGCCAACAATGTAGTATTCTTCCCCTATGTACCGCAATGGGCAGTAAATGGTACGGTAAAAGACTATTACGAAAAAAATACTCGTTACTGGACAGCGACGGCGGCAGGAGGTTATGATAATCTGTCGGCGTACCGGTGGTTTATATTTGATAATATGATTGATCATGGTAACGATGCCAATGATAGCGAACAGGTGAAAAACAAAGGCAATGCTTACCCTGTACGTTGCGTGAAAGGCGAAGGTACGCCCGACCCTGCAGACCCGACTTTGCAAGACTTCGTTGTGCCGGGCGATGCCGCAGTAGGACAAACATGGGATTTGAAAGACACACGCGACGAACAGATTTATCCTGTGGTAAAAATGGCTGACGGTAAAGTTTGGCTGGCGAAAAACTTAAATTTCACCCAAGGACTCACGGAAACCAGCGATTATCTTTGTCAAGATGGTCATTGCGACCGTTGGGGCGTGCATTACGGATGGAGCGCGGCACAAACTGTCTGCCCCACAGGATGGCATGTACCTACAAGACCGGAAGCGGATGCTCTTAGTGGCGCTCTTAGTGCAAAATACGGTGACGGATCAAATGTAATAGCGGCTTTGGCTTTACCCAATGACCCCGAAGCGGGATTTGATTATTGGAGTACAGGCGATGGAGGGATTGCAACTTACAACAACGATACCAAATTCAATGGTATCGGCAGTGGCAGTATGTACGGTCCCAACGCGCCCGACCACTTTCCGAGATTATCGCGTAGTTGGGTAAATCAAGGAAAATTCGAATTCGGTTTTGGCGGCGGACATTGGGCTGTAGAAGGTTTTAGCCCAGACGAATATTTTACTGTCCGTTGTATTAAAGACTAAACATCATACACTTTTTACTTAAATATGGAAGGAGGCGCGCAAGCGCCTCTTTTTTTTAAATACGAAAAGTGTTTTATCGTCGTATTTCGCGCTTTACACATCACGCATCACTATATTTCCCATTTTTTCCCTACCTTTGTCCCCTTATAAAGATAAATTCTCATGAAAAAGCACCTATTATTTTTCTTACTAACCTTAACAGGTTTTTCGGCTTCGGCACAGCACGAAGCGCGTTTGCTGCGTTTCCCTGCCATCCATGGCGATAGGCTGGTGTTCACGTATGCCGGCGATTTGTATGCCGCTTCGGCGCAAGGCGGGATTGCCCGTAAAATCACCAACGGCGACGGATATGAAATGTTCGCCCGCTTTTCGCCCGACGGAAGCCGCCTCGCTTTCACCGGACAGTACGACGGCAACACCGAAGTGTACGTAATGCCCGCCGACGGCGGCGAACCCACACGCCTGACCTACACCGCAACGCTCGGTCGCGACGACATCTCAGACCGTATGGGACCAAACAATATTACGCTGGCATGGAAAGACGACGAGCACATCGTATTCCGCTCGCGGATGCACTCGTTCAACGACTTTAAAGGAAAATTGTATCTGGCGGCAGTCGGCGGCGGCGTTCCCGAAGAACTTCCGTTTCCGGCAGGAGGCTTCTGCGCCTATTCGCCCGACAAATCGAAGTTAGCCTACAACCGTGTGTTCCGCGAATTTCGCACATGGAAATACTACAAAGGCGGAATGGCTGACGACGTATGGGTGTACGATTTTGAAAAAATGACAACGATTAACATCACCGACAATCCGCATCAGGACATTTTCCCCATGTGGGCTGGCAACGAAATTTACTTCCTGTCGGATCGCGACCGCACGATGAACCTTTTTTGCTATAACATCCTCACGAAACAAACACAAAAAGTAACCCACTTCACGGACTACGACGTAAAATTCCCAAGCCTCGGCGACCAATCCATTGTCTTTGAAAACGGCGGGTACATCTATAATTTCGACCTTATAAGTAAAACGGCAAACAAAATCACCATCTACCTGCACGAAGACTTTGTCGGTGGACGAACGCAACTGATTGATGCCTCGAAACGGATTAGCGACGTGCATCTGTCGCCCGACGGCAAACGCATCACCGCAAGCGCACGAGGCGATATTTATTCCGTACCTGTAAAATCAGGCATCACGCGCAACCTGACCGCCTCGTCGGGCACGCACGAGCGCAACCCGCAATGGTCGCCCGACAGCCGTTGGATTGCCTACATCTCCGACGCTACCGGCGAAGACGAAATCTACGTCCGCAGCCAAGACGGATTGGAAAAACCCACGCAGATTACCTCGAACAGCGATACGTATAAATACGGCTTCGAATGGTCGCCCGACAGCCGCAAAATCCTTTGGAGCGACAAAATGCAACGCCTGCGCTACGTTGACATCGACACCAAAAAAATAACCGACGTGGAACAAACGCTGAACGGCGAGCTGACGAATTTCACATGGTCGCCCGACAGCCGCTGGATTGCCTATACCTTGCCGCGATTCAATACCACATCCGTGATTGTGGCGTACAACCTCGAAAGCAAGGAAAAGAAAACCGTAACCGACGAATGGTTCGACGCCTACAACCCGTCGTTCAGCGCCGACGGACAATATCTGGTGTTCACCTCATTCCGCAATTTCAAACCCACGTATGGGCACACCGAGTGGAATCATATATACACCGACGTGGGCAGGCTGTATATCGTGCCGCTGAAAAAATCGACGCCCTCGCCATACGCTTACGAAAACGACGAAGTATCCATCGAAAAGGAAACGGTGGAAAAGATAACGGTGGAAAAGAAAACCGAACCGGCAAAGAATCCGGTGGTGGATTTTGATTTCGACAACATCCAAAGCCGTTCGCTCGAAATCGCTTCTGCCGGCGGATACAACGCCCGCTGCATCGACGATGCGGTATACTACAACCGGGCGGGCAACACGTGGGCATACGATTTGAAAAAGAAAAAAGAAACCGACCTTGGGATTTTCACCATGCTCGCCCTCACGCCCGACGCCAAGAAAATGCTGGTACGCACAAAAAGCGGATATGCCGTCGTTGATTTTCCTAAAAATAAAATAACGCCCGACGACATTGACGTGTCGGACGTGAAAACCATCGTCGACCTGCACGCCGAATGGCAGCAGATTTACCACGAATGTTGGCGGCAAATGCGCGACTTCTTCTACGACCCGCAAATGCACGGCGCAGACTGGAAGGCAATCTACGAAAAATACCGTCCGTTGGTGGCGCACGTCAACAACCGCAACGATTTGAACTACGTCATCGGCGAAATGATTGGCGAATTGAACTGCGGACATGCCTACGTCAGCGGCGGCGACAAGCAGGACGCCCCCCGCATATACACCGGCTTGCTGGGCGCAAGGCTGAGCCGCGACAAATCGGGATACTACAAAATCGATAAAATATTTGCAGGCAGAAACTGGTCGGACAAGCTCCGCTCGCCGCTGACCGAAGCAGGCGTCGATGCGTCGGAAGGCGATTTCGTTACCCATATCAACGGCATACCGACTACGGAAATCAACGACATTTACGCCGCACTGTACGACAAAGCCGGCAAGCAGGTAGAACTGACGTTCCACAGCAAACCGTCTGCCGCAGGCGGGCGCAAAGCCCTCGTGAAACCCATTGCCGACGAGTCGGCGTTGTATTATTTCGACTGGGTGCAGCGCAACATCGCCATCGTCGACGAAGCCACCGGCGGAAAAGTCGGATATATCCACATCCCCGACATGGGCGCTGAAGGGCTTACGGAATTTGTGAAATACTACTATCCGCAGCTGCACAAAAAAGCCCTTATCATCGACGACCGCGGCAACGGCGGCGGCAACGTATCGCCGATGATTATCGAACGCCTGCGCCGCGAGCTTTCGCTCATGGCAATTCCCCGCAACGGACAGCCCACGCCCAACCCCGGCGGCATCATGACCGGTCCTAAAATTCTGTTGATGGACAACTATTCCGCGTCCGACGGCGACTTGTTTCCCTATCAATTTAAATTTCATAAAATAGGAAAAACCGTGGGGCTGCGCACGTGGGGCGGCGTAGTCGGCATTCGCGGCACGCTGCCTTTGATTGACGGCGGCTCGCTCTACCGTCCCGAATATGCCCACTACGACGCCGAAGGCAAGCGCTTTATCATCGAAGGGCACGGCGTAGACCCCGATTATGTGGTAGACAACGACCCCGCCACAGAATACGAAGGCGTCGACCAGCAATTAAACAAAGCCATCGCATTGATTTTGGAAGAACTGAAAACCAACCCCGGCGACTATCCCCCCGCGCCGGCTTATCCGAAAAAGTAACGCAAGATTTTGATAATCAATCAGCATAATAAGTAGCTACCGATGCCCAATCGGTAGCTACTTATTTGAAAAAAAGTAGCTACATAGCCGAAATATGTAGCTACATAAATGAAATATGTAGCTACCTAAATGAAATATGTAGCTACATAATTGGAATATGTAGCTACATAAATGGAATATGTAGCTACATAATTGGAATATGTAGCTACATAATTGGAATATGTAGCTACATAAATGAAATATGTAGCTACATAATTGGAATATGTAGCTACCTAAATGAAATATGTAGCTACCTAATTGGCATTGGTAGGCACTTTTTTCGATTCGTCCAACTGTTTTTAAGAATAGGGAGGGAGATGATAGAAAACGCCATGCTTTCTATTTGAATTAGAGATAAGTACTTTAGATGTAGAACAAATTTCTTGTAAAATCATCAAAAAAGATGTACCTTTGTACCATTGTATCATAATTTAATATCATGTCCATGCCAAAGAGTTTAGTATCCATTCATGATTTTTCGAAAGAAGAATTGCTCTACATCGTAGATTTGGCGGCTTCTTTTGAGAAAGAATACAAACCTGTGCTTCAGGGAAAAGTGGTGGCTACCATATTTTTTGAGCCGTCCACACGCACACGCCTGAGTTTTGAAACCGCAGCCAATCGGCTTGGTGCGCGCGTCGTAGGCTTTTCAGACGCCGACAACACCAGCGTATCGAAAGGCGAAACGCTGAAAGACACGATTATGATGGTGTCTAATTATGTTGACCTCATTGTAATGCGGCATCCGAAAGAAGGCAGTGCGCGCTACGCTTCCGAAATTTCGCGCGTGCCGGTAATCAATGCCGGCGACGGCGCAAACCAGCATCCTACGCAAACGCTGCTCGATATGTATTCTATAAAAAAAACGCAGGGCAGGCTCGACAACCTTACGGTTACCATGGTCGGCGACTTGAAATACGGACGCACGGTACATTCGTTGCTGCAAGCCTTGTCGCAGTTCAACACACGGTTTAAATTTATCGCGCCGCCCGAATTGCGTATGCCCAATGAATATAAACAATATCTTACCGAACAGGGGCTGTCGTTTACCGAACATACCGACCTTGCCGAAAATATTGACGATGCCGATATTCTATACATGACGCGCGTACAACGCGAACGTTTTTCAGACCTTATGGAATATGAAAGGGTGAAAAATGTGTATGTGTTAAAAAACAGTTTGCTGAAAAATACCAAGCCGAATATGCGGATACTGCACCCGTTGCCGCGCGTGAACGAAATCAGCGCCGATGTGGACAGCAACCCCAAAGCCTATTATTTTGAACAGGCGCGAAACGGTATGTTTACACGCATGGCAATTATTCATTATTTATTACACGGAAAAGCAACCCTCTAAATGATATGCACGATGGAAAGTGAAAAACAACTCAAAGTAAGCGCTATTAAAGACGGCACGGTGATTGACCGTATCCCCTCATCGCAACTTTTCAAAGTTATTGAAATTTTAGGATTGGAATACTGTGAAAAGCAAATTACATTTGGCATGAATCTCGAAAGTAAACACTTGGGTAGTAAAGCCATTATTAAAATTTCCGGACGTTTTTTTGAAGACGACGACATTAACCGCATCGCATTAATTGCGCCCGAAGCAAAATTTAATGTGATTAAAGATTATAAAGTGATTGAAAAGCGGCAGGTAGCCGTACCCGAAACCATCGTGGGTATCGCAAAATGTTTTAACCCGAATTGCGTAACCAATCATCAACCGATAGTTACACGGTTTCACACCCTGCGCACCGGTGAAAATTTAGCGCTCGTCTGTCATTACTGCGAAAAAATAACCGACGCGCAACACCTGCAAATTATTACTAAAAACAACTGATTTACCGTTCGCTTGTTCTACGGCGAAATTCTGCACAGGCAATAGCTGTGCTGACGGCAACGTTGAGGCTTTCGCTGCCTGCACTCTGCGGCGGATAAGACGGGATATGCAGCCGCGTTGTAAGCGCCGCCGCCGCGTCGGGCGAAATGCCGCGCCCTTCGCTACCCATTACCAACACGGCTTCCTGCTGTAACGATTGTGTATAAATATTTTCGCCGTCGAGCGTCGTGCCGTAAACAGGAACATGCCGGGCGGCTTCGCGCAGGAATGTGGGTAAATCCGTATAGTGCAGCCGAACCCTGAAAATAGCGCCCATGGTGGCTTGCACCACTTTCGGGTTATAGCAGTCTGCCGTGTGGGGCGAGCAAACGATATGCCGTATGCCAAACCAATCGGCGATACGGATAATAGTGCCGAGATTACCCGGGTCTTGTATTTCATCCAACGCCAATACCAACTCGCCGGTGAGCGCCGGCAGTTCCATCGTGTATTGTGGTTGTTCTACGAGCGCCACAACGGCGGCAGGTGTTTTGAAAAGGCTGATTTTTTTTATTTCCGACGGCGTCAGTTCAGCGTCCGAAAAAACGTTGCGTACTACAAACGATGAGGCTTGCGCTTCGTGTACCATTTTCCAGCCTTCTACTACAAAAAGACGGTGGGCGTCGCGGTATTTTTTATGCTGCAGCGAAGTAATCAGCGATATGTCGGATTTTGAAATCAAGCGATGAATTGATTAAGTGGTGGAATTAGCCGTTATTTGTGCGTCAAACCATTGCCATAACGGGTCGTGAGGTACGGGAGCGGTGAGGGTGATTTTATCCTTTTTTACAGGATGGACAAAAGAGGCAGAGCGGGCGTGCAACGAGATACTACCGTCGGGATTCGACCGCGGTGCGCCGTATTTTAAATCACCTTTAATGGGACTTCCGACAGCTGCCAGTTGGCAACGGATTTGGTGATGCCGTCCTGTGAACAGCAACACTTCCAACAGGTGATAATTTTCGCCGCTGCACAACCATGTGTATTGCAATCGCGCTTCCTTTGCGCCTTCATGGTTTTTGTCGGTTACGTAGCTTTTGTTCTGCTTTTCATTGCGGCGTAAATAATGTGTGAGCGTTGCCACATCGGGCGTGGGGCGTTGTTTCACCACTGCCCAGTATGTTTTATACACTTCGCCTTTGCGAAACATTTCGTTCAGCCGTTCCAATGCTTTGCCTGTTTTGGCAAACAACGCCACGCCGCTTACCGGACGGTCAAGGCGGTGCGGTACGCCAAGAAACACGTTGCCGGGTTTTCCGTCGCGCGCTTTGATAAATGCTTTTAGCGTTTCGCTCAGCGGTTCGTCGCCGGTTTTGTCGCCTTGCACAATTTGCCCTGTCTGCTTATTGAACACAAGTAAATGATTATCCTCGTATAAAATACGTTCTTGTATTTCATGGTTTGTCATTCGCCTTGTGGTTTAATACTGTTCTTTTTCATTCGGGAAATCGCCTGATTTCACGTCTTTGACATAATGACGGAACGCTTTTTGCATTTCGTCAAACAAGTTGTGATAACGGCGCAGGAAACGTGGCGAAAATTCTTGATTAAGCCCCAGCATATCATGCGAAACCAACACTTGTCCGTCCACATCTTTACCTGCCCCGATGCCAATAATCGGAATTTTCAATTCGCTTGCTACTTGTTTGCCCAGCAATGCGGGTATTTTTTCCAACACAATACCGAAACACCCTGCTTCTTCGAGCAGGTGAGCATCTTCCAGCAACCGAGTGGCTTCCTCTTCTTCTTTGGCACGCACCGAATAAGTGCCGAATTTCAGAATAGATTGCGGCGTTAATCCCAAGTGTCCCATTACCGGAATACCCGCCGAAAGGATACGCCGTACGCTTTCGATTACTTCAATGCCGCCTTCTAATTTTACCGCATCGGCTTCGCTTTCTTTCATCAGGCGGATAGCCGAATGTACGGCTTCTTTTGAATTTCCTTGGTAAGTGCCGAATGGCATATCAACCAATACCAACGGGTTTTTCACAGCCCGCACGACGCTCTGCGCATGATAAATCATCTGGTCGAGCGTAATAGGCAGCGTGGTTTCATGACCTGCCATTATGTTGGCAGCCGAATCGCCTACAAGCATGATGTCCACGCCTGCCGTATCCATAATATGAGCCATAGTGTAATCATACACTGTCAACATAGAGATTTTCTCCCCGCGTTGTTTCATTTCATATAACGAACGGGTAGTTACAACCCGTTTCTTTCCTTCTACCGACATAGTTTGTCTTTTTAAATTGCGCACAAAGGTAATGATTTTCATGTTATCGGCAAAAAAGGTAAAAACTGCCATTTTGGCACTATTTTCGATTTGGCATAATGTTTGTAGAAATAATGAGCGTGAAGAGTTAAAAATTAAGCAGTAAGACATCACTCTTGTAAACAAGTAAGAAGATTAAAGGGAAATATAAATTAAAAATTATGGGAAAAATTATTGGAATAGACTTAGGTACAACCAACTCATGTGTATCCGTTATGGAGGGCAATGAACCGGTTGTGATTATTAACAGCGAAGGCAAACGCACAACGCCTTCGGTGGTGGCATTTGCCGACAACGGCGAACGCAAAATCGGCGACCCTGCAAAGCGGCAGGCAATTACAAATCCGCACAAAACGGTGTTTTCAATCAAACGTTTCATGGGTGAAACCTTTGACAAAGTAACCAAAGAAGCACAGCGCGTACCTTATAAAATTATGCGCGGCGATAACAATACTCCTCGCGTGGATATTGACGGACGTTTATATACGCCGCAGGAAATTTCGGCAATGGTGCTGCAAAAAATGAAAAAAACCGCCGAAGATTTTCTGGGGCAGGAAATAACGGAAGCGGTGATTACCGTGCCCGCTTATTTCAGCGATTCGCAACGTCAGGCAACGAAAGAAGCCGGCGAAATAGCAGGGCTTAACGTAAAACGTATTATCAACGAACCTACGGCGGCGGCGTTGGCTTACGGTCTTGACAAAACACACAAAGACGAAAAAGTGGCAGTGTTCGACCTCGGCGGCGGAACGTTTGATATTTCTATCCTCGAATTGGGCGACGGCGTGTTTGAAGTGAAATCAACCAACGGCGACACACACTTGGGCGGCGACGACTTCGACCATGTGTTGATTGATTGGCTGGCTGACGAATTTAAGAGTGAAAACGGCGGACTTGACTTGCGCAAAGACCCAATGGCGTTGCAACGCTTGAAAGAAGCTGCCGAAAAAGCAAAAATAGAACTTTCAAGCCAAGCTTCGACCGAAATAAACCTGCCGTATATCATGCCTGTTGACGGCGTACCGAAACATTTGGTAAAAACATTGACACGCGCAAAATTTGAACAACTGTGCGACACGTTGATTCAACGTTGCGTAGAGCCTTGCAAAAAAGCCTTGTCGGATGCAGGATTGAACGCATCGCAAGTGGATGAAGTAATTTTGGTGGGTGGTTCTACACGTATTCCGGCTATTCAGACGTTGGTGGAAAAAATATTCGGCAGAACGCCGAACAAAGGTGTGAACCCCGACGAAGTGGTAGCTGTAGGTGCAGCCATTCAGGGAGGCGTGTTGGCAGGCGATGTGAAAGACGTGTTGCTGCTCGACGTTACCCCGCTGTCGTTGGGTATCGAAACTATGGGCGGAGTAACGACCCGTTTGATTGAATCCAATACCACCATCCCGACAAAGAAAAGCGAAGTTTTCAGTACGGCAAGCGACAACCAACCGTCGGTAGAAATTCATGTGCTGCAGGGTGAACGTCCTTTGGCGCGCGACAACAAAACTATCGGACGCTTTCACTTGGACGGCATACCGCCTGCATCGCGCGGCATACCGCAAATTGAAGTAACGTTTGATATTGACGCCAACGGTATATTGAACGTTTCGGCAAAAGATAAAGGTACGGGCAAAGAACAGAAAATCCGTATCGAAGCCTCGTCGGGCTTGACCGACGCCGAAATCAAACGTATGCGCGACGAAGCAAAAGCCAACGAAGAAACAGACCGTCGCGAGCGTGAAAAAATTGATAAAATCAATGCGGCTGACAGCATGGTGTTCAATACCGAAAAACAACTTAAAGAGTTTGGCGAAAAACTGCCGTTAGACAAACGCACCGCTATTGAAGCAGCGCTTAACAAGTTGAAAGATGCGCATAAAGCGCAAGACGTGGTAGCCATCGACGCCGCCATGACGGAAATAAACACCGCATGGCAAGCCGCCTCGGAAGACATTTACAAAGCGACACAAAATGCGCAGCAAAACACCACCGATACCGACGCCAACAATGCCGACGCAAACCAAAGCGATAATGTGACGGATGTGAATTATGAGGAAGTGAAGTAACGCCCCTCACAAAGCACATATCATAAATAGATAAAAAGCGGTAAAACATTGTTTTACCGCTTTTTGTTTATAAATATTTATTGCTATTTATGCTTGTATATCATTTTTTTATCGTATATTTGTACCAGATTTGTATCGGGCGTTATTTAGCTACAATGTGGCTCTTATAATATCTTACAAAATCTTATTTATACTAAAATAGCGAATATATGGGTTATAGTCAGTTGAAAATACCGAAAATCTGCGAACATTGCGGACAGCCGTTTGAAGCCAAAACGGTAGTTACACGCTTTTGCAGTTCTTTGTGTGCCGATAAAGCAGGCAAGACACGAAAGAAAAAAGTACAGGAAGAAGAGCGCAACAAACAAATTCTACAGGAGAGTGCCGCCGCTATTGCTGAAATCCAAACACGCCCCTACATTTCCATTGCAGAAGCTACAGTTTTGTTTGGCATTTCAAAAAACACCGTTCACCGCTTGATTAAAGCGGGCAAAATTCCTGCAATCAATTTGGGCGAACGCCTTACTCGCGTAAGTCGGGTACATATTGAATCCATGTTTACGACTATCTCCATTCCCGAAAAGCCACAAGAGCAGCCCGCCAAATTACAGTACGAGCCAAGCGAATGTTATACCATTGCCGAAGTATCCGAAAAATTCGGCGTGTCGCTTTCCACCGTCAGTAATACCATTCGTCGGAATAGCATACCAAAAAGACAGGTCGGCAAATTCGTTTACGTGCCTAAAGAACAGATTGATAAAATTTTTGCAAGAAAACAGATATGAAAGAGTTAGTTAAAACAAAATCAACCGTCAGGATTCGCAAAGTCGAAGACCGCAAAGAATGGTATTTGTATATAGAAAGTTATCCTGTTTTTGTGCCGGGCAAAAAGCAGCCTCAACGAGTGCGAGAATATCTTAACCGCACTGTTTCGACTGTGGAGTGGGACAAAAAGCGCACCGCCCGCACCGAAACCGACGGCACTAAAACGTACAAACCAAAGCGCGATGATAACGGCTTGATTTTATGCCGGAGCGAAAAAGACCGCGAAAGCGTTCTTTACGCTGATGGCGTTCGCAAACTTCGACAACGCGAATACGACAACGCCGATTTATACAGCGACACCGAAACCGCCCAAGCCGAACAAAAAGAACGTTCGCAACAAAATTTCGTTGAATATTTTGATGCCGCCGCTCAAAAACGCCATGCCCGAAGTTCCGAATCAATCCGCATAAATTGGAAGCGCACCCTTGAATTGATAAAACTTTTTGCAGGTGACAATTTGCCATTTTCAAAAATAGACAACCGCTTTGCAGAAGATTTTAGAATGTTCCTGATGACAGCCCCCTGCGGTGGCAACAAGAGCGGGACAATCTCCCACAACACCGCCGCAACCTACTTTTCAATTTTCAAAGCAGGATTGAAACAGGCTTTTGTCGATGAATATTTAACGGTTGATTTGTCTGCAAAAATCAAAGGCATACCGGAACAGGAAACGCGTCGTGAATTTCTGACAGTAGAAGAATTAAACACACTTGCCGCCACGCCCTGCGAGCAGAATACGATGAAACGCGCCGCCCTGTTCTCTGCGCTCACAGGTTTGCGCCATTGCGATATACAAAAAATGCTGTGGAAAGAAATACAGATTGACGGCGACCAAGCCCGCCTGAATTTCACACAGCAAAAAACGAAAGGGGTTGAATATATGCCCATTTCCGCACAAGCATTGCAGTTATGCGGCGAGCCGCGCAAACCCGAACAACTTGTGTTTGAAGATTTTCCTGACCCCTCGTGGATTTCCAGCCCACTCAAAAAGTGGCTCAAAACCGCAGGTATAACAAAAAAGATAACTTTTCACTGCTTCCGTCATACATTCGCTACGCTGCAATTAAGCAACGGTACAGATATTTACACCGTCAGCAAGATGTTAGGGCATACTAACGTAAAAACCACCCAGATTTATGCAAAAGTGGTTGATGAAAAGAAAGAAAAGGCGGCACACGCCATAAAGTTAAATATAAATAAATAAGCAATATATGAACAACTGCACACCTAAAACAAGCATTGATGATTACATTGACAAAAGCGAGTTAAACTCTCGCTTGTATCAAATTTTGCTGTACTTGCAGGACAGCACGGCAAACGGCAGGCATAAACTGAAACGCCAACCGCTTGAAATTTTCAATCAGGCGTATGCCATTTGCGAGGAACTGCAAAGCGCAAAGCACCCCGAAGAATTAACGCAGCCACTTTGGGAGAAAATCAGGCAGTTATTTTTGTCCTACGAAACGAGCGTAATTTTTTCGTGCGTGTATGCGATTTTGTTTTTTACTTCAAAGGACAATCCAAATATGCGGTATTTCCTAAATCGCATAAAGCAAAAGATTGATTCAGTTTATTTGCAGGAATTTGAGCCATTGCTGAAAGAAGAATTAACCTATATGACGGCTTTGCCTGTCAATTTTGAACAACTGAAAACGGAAGCCGATAAGATTTCAGACCTTGACAAACGCGAACTTTTTTATACTGACTACCTGACACGGCACAAGCAGTCAAAAAGTAAGGGCAATATCTTACAACAAATTTCCGATGAAATAGAGTTAATCAAGCGCACAAAAGAACTTTCAAATACTGAAAAACCCGAAACAGCAGCAGCTGAAAAAGACAATACCGATGTTGCAAGTATCAAAGTCCGTTCCGTTATGATTTTGGAATTGTTGAAAAAGATGCAGTTAGGCACAGCACACAACGACCTTTCAAAAATCTGCAAGTTGATTGCATTTCTCACAGGAAACAGTTATAATAGCATTTACAACGAGTTACAGAAAGGTATATATTTTTCCAAGTTTCACAGCAAGCAGATAGACGAGGCGAACAAGATACTTGCAGAATTAAACGCCTTAATATCAATAGACAAAGACAAACAATACTAAATTTCCAACCCCTTGTACAACCCCTTGTAAGGTCTTTTTAGTTATTCTTTTGCACCACGATTTTAATTGAAGTCGTGGTTTTCTTTTTATTGGCACAAAGGAAAATCTAACTGCCGAAAACAATAATAATTATGTTTTCAGATGAAATTTCTTTTAACGATGTGCCGAAAGCAGTAGCACATTTGATTGGCAAGGTTGAAAAAATAGAAACCTTATTGCAATCACAAAACAAGTCGGAGCAATCCGAAACAGACAAGTGGTTAAATCTCGACGACCTTTGCAAGTATCACCCCGACCACCCCGCAAAACCTACGGTTTATGCGTGGATTGGGCAGCGTTCAATCCCTTACCACAAGAAAGGTAAAAAGTTGATGTTCCTGAAAAGCGAAATCGACAGTTGGCTGAAAGAAGGCAGACGGAAAACCGCCACCGAAATCCAAGCCGAAGCCCAACAATTTGTAACAAGTAGCAGGAAAGGAGGTTTGAAATGAGCAAGCCCCGACTATTAGCTGACATTCTGAAAGATTATTTTCAGAATAGTAGCGAGCCGTTAGCCGTTGAGTTTCGCAAACATTTTGCAGGAGCGGAACACCCGCTTTTGACTGAAAAACCAAGCGATGAAAAGTCGTGCCAACGAGTGCAGAACTCAAACTCGTTTGAAGTTCTGCCGAGTGCAGCCTACTTTGCGCAGAGCGAAACACCGCTTGAAGATTGGGTTGATGCTCAAGATGTAATGCAGGCATTACACATTTCGCCCCGCACCCTGCAAACACTCCGCTCAAACGGCACTTTGCCGTATTCGCGTATTGGTAATAAAATCTATTACCGCCGACAGGACATTATCAAAATCCTTTCCGATAATTATACAATGTATAAAATTAAAAATCATGATAAGTAAGGAAAGTATTTTGAGTAAAACGCATTATGGTTTAGGAATTTACAGCCACATTTTACGGTTGTACTATCCCGACGAAATTGTGTTGCGATTGGTTGGAAGAGATTGCGGCTTGTGCCGCAATCCTTTCAATGCCAACCGTGAAACGCTGCATATTTTCATTGTGAAAGAAAATGTTTTGGGCAATACGCTTGATAATGAATTTGCCCGCCACGAGGATAGCGAAAACGCTATCCCTGTCGGTGATGTGCTCAACTTTGCCGAACTGCATTATAAACAGCAAGGCGAAGAACTTTTGCAGATACTCAACAAAGAATTGAATTTGAGAATCGGCGAAGAAAAAAACTTTTACCCCAAACGCAAAGCATTTGTAAACCCTGATAAACCTTTGCAGCGTTTCGGTACTACATTTTCATTCTTCAAAGCCCCTGTCAGCAACATTAAACCGCATAGTGAAACCACTTTGCGAAAGGTCTATAATGCTATTACAGGCAACTATTACAAAGACCGCACCGAGAAATTGCGGGCAATTTCCGATGTCGCACAAGCGCGAAAATTCAAAGCCGCAAACTTCGATTACTGCACTTTTTCAGGCGTATTCACTACCCGCAACGATAAGGCATTAGTAAAACATTCAGGCTTGCTGTGTGTAGATTTCGACCACTTAAATAGCCTTGAAACCCTGTTTAACAGTCTTTTACAGGACGATTATTTCGACACGCAACTACTTTTCCGCAGTCCTTCGGGAGATGGTTTGAAGTGGATAATTTCCATTGATACAACCCAAACAACGCACGGCGATTTCTTCGCCGCCGTTGCAAATTACATTTTGCAAGCCTACGGTATTGCCGTGGATAAATCAGGGCGGGACATTTCCCGCGCCTGCTTTTTGCCATATGACCCGCAGGCACTTATTAATCCTAAATTTTTGAAATAATATGAGCAAGAAAACATTTAATCCGAAAGATTGGGCAAGCCCAACCTCAAATAATAAACCTGCAAATGCAGCGGCAAAACCGCCTGTTTGCACCAATCCAAAAACGGACATTGAAACTATAACCGCCAGAATTGAAGCCGCTTCCGTTGATATTGCCCCAAATTACGCCGATTGGCGCGATTTGGGTTTTGCCCTCGCTGACGCTTTGGGCGAAAGCGGGCGCAATTATTACCACCGTTTAAGTCGTTTTTACCCAAAATACAACCAAACTGAAACCGACAAGCAGTTTTACAAATGTCTGAAAGCACACGGACACGGCGTAACCATTAAAACACTATACCATTTAGCAAAACAGGCAGGTATTGAAATTTCCATTTTGCCAAATATCCAAAATGGCAATTTGGCAAAAGTGGCAAAACTGAAAAC
>JAITPN010000038.1 GCA_031289415.1 Prevotellaceae bacterium
GGGAAAGAGGGTTGAACGAATATACTAATGGGCTTATCAGGCAATATTTACCGAAAGGAACTGACTTTGACTTGTATTCTGATGATTTTATTAGATTGATTCAGAACAAAATAAACAAACGTCCCAGAAAAAAAACTCTGTTTTCATACGCCTTCTAAAATTTTTTACGCATCTTTGTTCTGATTTTTGTCGCATTTAGAAGTTGAATCTGCGAACCGAAACTTAGTAGGGATATGAATAGAACCTTGTCCGAACAGGGAGTTCCCCGCGTGTCTCGCGACATCCCGCGAACGATTCGTTACATCCCGCAAATCATTCGCGACATCCCGCGAGCGGTTCGTTACATCCCGCAAATCATTCGCGACATCCCGCGAACGGTTCGTTACATCCCACGAATCATTTGCGACATTCCACGAATGGTTTGTTACATCCTTGTTCGCGCTATCCATGCAGGCTGTGCCTGCATCTACTTTACTATTAGTTCGTACTATCTTTTCCATTGCTTTTCTCTTTTTTTACGCAGGTAGAACCTTGTCCGAACAGGGGTTATATTTTACAAATGTAGGCATTTAAAATCAATTTTCAAAGAAAATGATTTTAGACATTATAGTAAGTATTCGTTTATTTTTTGCGCGGATGCGTTTGCAGAATAGCATTTTGCCAGTGTTTACGGTTAACGTGCGTATAAATTTCGGTGGTGAGAATACTTTCGTGTCCCAGCATATCCTGTATGGCTCGTAAATTAGCGCCATTTTCAATCAGGTGCGTGGCAAACGAATGGCGGAACGTGTGGGGACTGATAGATTTTGTAATCCCTGTTTTTTCTGCAAGTCGCTTCACCATTTTGAATACCCACACGCGTGAAAGCCCGCCTCCGCGGCAATTCAGAAACAGGATGTCCGTGCATTTGGCATTTATTTTTTGCGTGGCGCGTACCGAAATGTACCGGTTAATTTCGTCCACGGCGTGGCGGTTGATAGGCGTAAGACGCTGCTTATTACCTTTGCCTGTGATGCGGATAAATCCGTCATTGAAAAACAAATCGGTAATACGGAGGCTCACTAATTCCGATACACGCAAGCCGCATCCGTAAAGCGTTTCGAGCATAGCGCGGTCACGGTGTCCGTCACTCCGGCTCACATCTACGGCGGCAGTCATTGCGTTAATTTCTTTCACCGTCAATATGTCCGGCAGGTAGAAGCCCAATTTTGGCGCTTCTATCAATTTCGTAGGGTCGATTTGTACATAGTCTTCAATCAACAGATATTTGTAAAAAGCTTTGATGCCGCTTAATATCCTCGCCTGCGAACGCTTACCGATTATTTCAGACGGAAGAGCCGCTAAAAATCCGGCAAGGTGCGTATGTTCTACTTCCACAGGCGGCAACGCAAACGTGCCAATTATGTAGTCTCTCAGTTTTTTTACATCGCGAATATAAGCATGAATGGAATTGACCGACAATGACCGTTCCAACTTTAAATATACGCTAAAATCATCTATCGTTTCTGTCCACAAATAGTGGATATCTTTATTGTTATTTGACATTATTATAGTAGAGCATAATAGCGGCAACAGCGCTGTAAACCGCAAGTATCACAAAAGGGCTTTCGGGCTATACACACATAACGTCCGTGCAAAATAAGCCAATGGTGGGCTATGGGGCGCAAGCGGGCGGGAATATAGCGTGTAAGTTGTTTTTCGGTTTCCAACGGTGTAACGGCATCAGCCAATCCAATGCGGTTGGCGACGCGGAATACGTGAGTATCTACTGCTATCACAGGACGGTTGTATATGACGGAAGCTATCACGTTTGCCGTTTTGCGCCCCACGCCGGGCAAAAGTTGCAGGGTATCGACGTCGGCAGGCACTTTGCCTTCAAAATCCGACGCCAACATTACCGCCATGCCGTGCAAATGTTTCGCCTTATTGTTGGGATACGACACCGAACGGATGTAGTCAAAAATTTCTGCCGTATCGGCGGCGGCAAGCGCATGCGGAGTGGGGAAACGTTTAAAAAACGAAGGCGTCAGCATATTCACGCGTTTATCGGTACACTGCGCCGAAAGAATGACGGCAACCAGCAGTTCGTAGGGATTGCCGTATCGAAGTTCCGACACGGCTTCCGGCATATTTTCGGCAAACCACGCCAATACTTTTTCATATCGTTCTTTTTTCGTCATAAAGCATTATTCTATTAAGCCTTCAAAGTCAATTTCCGTTTCGTTTTCAGGCTCGTACAACGCATTATTTTCACATTTTATCGTGCGTAGCGGATGTTTTTTCATCAACATATAATTATGCGTAGCCATAATCACCGCCGGACCTTCCTCGCGGTTAATGTCAAGCAGGATGTGCATAATGTCTTCCGACGTTTCGGGGTCGAGATGTCCTGTCGGTTCGTCGGCAATGATGAGTTGCGGGTTGTTGAGCATGGCACGTGCAATCACCACGCGCTGCTGTTCGCCGCCCGAAAGTTGGTAGGGCATCTTGTAGGCTTTCCGTTTCAGTTCTACCTTAGTCAGTACTTTCATAATCTGCTCGTCAATGACCGCTTTTTCTTTCCATCCGGTAGCCCTGAGTACAAAGGCAAGATTGTCGTACACCGACCGGTCGGACAACAGTTGAAAATCCTGAAACACAACGCCCATCTTTCGTCGCAACATCGCCACGTCTTTCATCTTTAAATTATTCAGGTCGTAACCTGCCACCATGGCGTAGCCTTTTTCAGGCACAATCTCGGCATGTATGGTTTTTATTAAAGACGTCTTACCACTACCTACTTTTCCTATGAGATACACAAATTCTCCCTTTTCAATTTGCAGCGTAATATCCATAAGTACAGGTGTGTTCTCCTGAAAAATACTCACCTGTTGGAAGTCGATTATCAAATTTATATCCATATTTTTTTCATTAAAATCGCCAACAAACATACGCAAAATCTTTTACATAAGAAAGTTTTTTTGTAGCTTTGTGCAGTATTACCTTATTTTTATGCATTACGGGCTATCAGTTTTTCTTGGCATATTTTTTGTGTGTTCCGTCTCAAGTCTTGAGGCACAGGCTCTCAAGGGAGAAGACCCGCCGGTGCGCGACACGACAGCGACGGCGCTTCCCGATAGTACGGCGACTGCGGACAGTTCCGCCGTAGCAATCCCCGACAGCACCACCGTCATGCTGCCCGACAGCCTCCCCACGACCGACACCACTGCCGTAATAATTCCCGACAATCCTACGACTGTGGACTCAACAGCGATACCTGTAAATGAAAAAAAGACGAAACACGCAGACGACACTACGACAAAAGAGAAAAGAATCGTGTTGCAACTCGAAAGCTTCATGTTCGATACGATGCTGGTAAAAAGCAGAATGTTCTCATGGCAGGTAAACCGCTACACCGGCGCACCGGTTATGACACAGTTAGACACCATGATTAACGACCATTTGATTGATTTGCCGTTTTATAATAATGACGTCGGCGCAACGTATCTCGGCGTGTCAGGCTCAGCGGCGCTCACGTTTAATTACTTCCTGCGACCTGCCTACCATTATTTATATCCGCTGACATTTTACGACGCTTACCGCACGACGCCCGACAATATCCAATTTTTTAATACCCGCGCTCCTTTCACACGGTTTACTTACAACGGTACGCTGTTTGCCAACCGCAATTTCGAACAGACAGACCTTGATATACTGCATACGCAAAATATCACGCCCGAACTGAACGCAGGATTGATGTACCGCCGCTACGGCGGAAACGGCTTGCTGACAAACGAAGGAACTGACAGCCGTACATTTACACTGTTCGCATCCTACTCAGGCAAACGCTATGCGGCGCATGCAGGCTATATTTTCAACCGTTCGACAAACAAACACAACGGCGGCGTATACAGCGACGGCGACATTACCGACACGATAATAGATGCGCGTGTCATTCAGGTAAACTTGAAAAAAGCATCGGAAAAGGCGCTAAGCCACACCTATTTTCTTACGCATAGTTACGGCGTGCCGCTGAATTTTTTCCGAAAAAACGCCGACACGCTCCGTGCAGGCTCAGGTACAATGGTCTATTTCGGCAACTCAATAGAATATACTACCGCTTACCGCACTTATACCGACGAAATTTCCGAAAGCGACTCCACGGCGCGGAAATATTATCACAACACGTTTAACTACTTCAACCCTTTCAGCACGCCGACGAAAGACTCCATGCGCTCGTCGCTTTTAGATGCACGGCTGTTTGCGAGTCTGCAACCTTTTGAACCCGACTTCATTATTTCTAAAATACTCGGCGGTGCGGGCTACCGATACCTGAATAATTACTATTTCAAACCCACCGATTATCTGCGCCCTATAAGTGATAATATACAACATAATATATTTTGGTATGCCAATGCGTGGGGTACATACCAACATTATTTTTCGTGGTCAGCATTTATACAGAGCTATTTAACAGGATATTACCAGAATGATTTGTTTTTTAAAGCCGATGCTACAATGTCATTATATCCGTTGCCGAAAGGCATTCATCTGCACGGAAGTATCAGTATTGACCTGCATACGCCCGACTATTTTCTGCAAAATTACTATTCGAACCACCTGAAATGGGATAATAATTTCGTCAAAACCAAAGAAACCAAGATTGAAGTATCCGTTGGCATACCCGATTGGCACGTCAAAGCCACGGGCGCTTATTCGTTACTATTTAGCCCTGTGGTATTCAATACGCTGGCTATGCCGATACAACCCGCCAACGACGAGGAGATAAACATCGCGACTGTGACGTTGACTCACGACGCCCAAGTATGGCTGCTGCATCTTGACTCGCGCATTATGGGACAATATACAGACCATAAAGATATTATATCCATACCGGAACTCAGTTTGAACGAAAAATTTTACTTGCAATATGAGTTAGTGAAAAACGTGATGACCATGCAATTCGGCGCTGATGCTTACTTCAACACACCTTATAAGATGTATGCTTACAATCCTGCGGCAGGGGCGTTTCATCTGCAAGACAAAACCGACATCGGAAGTTTTGTGTATGTCGATGTATTCCTTAACTTTAAATGGAAAAAAGCTACGCTGTTTGTGAAATATGTCAATCTGGGGCAGGAATGGGGAAATCGAATGTATTTCTCGGCGCTGCACTACATTCGTCCGCAAAACGTGGTACAATTTGGGCTTTCGTGGCCCTTTTACCTTTAGCCATTGTGAGAGAAAAATTGCCTCTAAAAGTCAGTTATTACCTTGACTTAAGCGCTATTGCACCCTCACCGCGCGGGCAGGGCTTATGCGCGAAATGACAAGTACCGGCAACGCAAGCAACAGCGTAATGCCTACAAATCCAAATACATTCACGAGTATAATAGTCAACGGCTGCATCAACACCGGCACACTGTCCACGTAATACGTTATAGGATCAAGGGCTACAAGGCGGAAATGCTGCTGCAAGGCACAAAGTACTATAGCGATGGCGTTTCCCCACAGCATACCTTTCAGCGTGATGAATGCCGCACGGTAAAGGAATACACGTTGCACACCGCCGTTGCCCATACCCAACGATTTGAGCAGCCCTATCATCGAAGTTTTTTCAAACACAAGGATAAGCAACCCCGACACCATATTAAATCCGCCCACAAGCACCATCAATACAAGAATAATCCACACGTTCATATCAAGCAGGCTCAACCAATCGAACAGAAATTCATAGAGGTCGGTTACGGTTTCTACTTTGAGGCGCACCCCATCGTCGCTGAGATGAGCGTTTTGCAGGTCATTGATGGTTTCAGCCACCGCAGCCATCCGCCCCATATCGTCCACAAACACTTCTACTGCCGACGCTTGACCGTCAGTCCATCCGTTCAGCCGGCGAATGTGATTAATATCACACAGCACCAATGCGCTTATCATGTCGTCGAGTTGCGCATTGTAGATACCTCCCACCGTAAAACGGCGCACACGGACAGGCTCTTGTATAAAGTACATATCGAAACGGCTACCGACGTGCAACTGTAGTTGCTGCGACAATGACAAAGGAATCAGCACCGTATCGGAAAGCGGAAGCGACGGTTTATTACTATACTTCGGCGTTTTTCCTTCTACAAGGCACGAGGCGAAGAACTGCAAGTCGTAAGCCGCATCGACGCCTTTCAACACTGCGCCCTGAAAATCGTTTTCGGTTTTTATAATGCCGCCTTTGGTGGCTACAGGCTGCGCATGCCGCACACCCGGCAATGCCAGAATGGCGGGAATATCGGCATAACTCAACTCCATGGAAGCGGCTTCAAATGAAGCGTTGGCGTCGTAGCTGCTAAGGATAACATGACCGGTAAGCCCCACCGCTTTGTTGCATATTTCATGCTGAAATCCTGCGGTTACTGCCATCGCTACAAGCATCACCGCAACGCTCACCGCAACGCTTCCTGTCGCAATGCGCACCATAAGCCGTGAGAGCTTCGAGCCGCTCGTTTTGTCGGTCGTGATGCGCCGCGCAATGTAAAATCCAATGTTTTGCATAATTACGCACAAATGTACGTAAAATTCTTGAATTATACACAGAGAGATAAAAATGGCTAACGCTTTTTTGAGGACACGTAGGGCGTCCTTAACTGAACAACGATGGCTTCATTCCGACCGGAGCATAGCGTCGTGGAGGAATCTGTTGAATAGCCGCAGTGCTTAAAGTCAGCAGATTCCTCGATAAGTTCGGAATGACGCCCGCATGGAAAGGCACTGCGGAAGCCCCCCAACAATTCAACGATTCAACAGTTCAACATCCCCATTAATGCGCAGTGTACCCGCCGTCAACCACAAACTGCGAGCCTGACACGAACGACGCGCGGTCGGACAGCAGGAACGCTACCGCATCAGCCACTTCTTCGTCCGTGCCGAAGCGTCCCTGCGCGTGTTGCGATACCAAGTGCTGGCGTGCACCGGCGCTCAAGTTCGAAAGCAGCGGCGTGTCGATATAACCCGGATGCACCGAATTGATGCGGATGCCTTTATTGGCATAGCCCAGCGCCGCGGCTTTCGTCAGCCCCGTAACGCCGTGCTTGGCGGTTACGTAGCCTACGGCGGTAGCTTCGCCCACAAGCCCCAGAATAGACGACGTGTTCACGATAGCGCCGCCGCCGGCACGCAGGATGGCGGGAATTTCGGCGTGCATGCCGTAGAATACGGCGTTGAGGTTTACTTCAATCACTTTGCGGTAGCCGTCGATGTCAATATCGGCAAGCAATCCCGATTGCCCCGTGATGCCCGCATTGTTGAATGCCAGATGGAGTGCGCCGAATTTCTTTTCGGCAAAAGCCACCGCCTCAGCCATAGCTTTAGGGTCGGTTACGTCGGCAGCGAAAGGCAAGGCGTTGCCTCCCTCCTTCGTAATGTCGTCGGCAACGGCTTTTGCGCCGTCGAGCCGGAGGTCAACGATGACCACCGTCCCACCTTGCCGCGCCAGCTTCGCCGCCGTAGCTTTCCCGATGCCCGACGCACCGCCTGTTACGAGGGCTATTCGACCCTCAAAACGTTTGTTGTAATTGCTGTACATTTTCTTTCCCATGATATTTATTTTTAAATAATGAATCCTCTTATAATGATGCAAAATGTATGCCGTAGAGGGAAGTGATTAGGTGATTAAGATATTAAGTGATTAAGAAAGATTCGCTACGTTGCCTTATTCCGCGCCGCCATTTCGGGTGTAGCCGAGGAATCTGCTAACTTCAGGCGCGGGAGGCTTCTCGTCGAATTATCAAAACCCTCTTCGGGAGTTGGAGGCTTCCGTGAGCAGATTACTCCACTCCGCAGCCACCGTGACTACGCTCAAGATTCACTTATTCCTGAAAATATACACGTTTCACCCGGCGCGATACATTAGTCAGCACTTCATAAGGAATAGTATCAAGGACGGCGGCGACTTTCGCCACAGGCTGCAAGTCGCCGAATATAATGACTTCATCATTTTCTTCCGCGTCAATGCCGCTGACGTCAATCATGCACATGTCCATACATACGTTTCCGACAACCGCCGCCGGCTTGCCGTTAACCCATACATGCCCGCGACCGTTGCCGAATTTGCGGTTCAATCCGTCGGCATAGCCTATGGGTATTACGGCAATCGCGGCGGCGCGCTCGACGGTGTGGCTTCGGTTATACCCCACTGTTTCGCCTGCGGCAATGTGTTTTATTTGTGAAATAACCGTTTTTAAAGTACTCACATTTTGCAACTGTTGTTGTTCGTTTTCGTCCACGCCTATTCCGTAAAGCCCGATTCCCAGCCGCACCATGTCGAATTGCGCTTCGGGAAAACGCGAAATACCCGCCGAATTAAGAATATGCCGCAATACAGGATACCCGCACGCCGATTGAATTTGTGCGCTCATGCGGCGGAAACCGGTTATTTGTTGCTGTGTAAAAGCGTCGAACTGCGGGTTGTCGCTCGTAGCCAAATGCGAGAACACGGACGACACACGCAACGCGGGCGCACCGGATAGCTCCCGCAACAACAGCGGCAAGTCTTTCTCTTCAAAGCCCAGCCGGTGCATACCGGTATCAAGTTTAATATGTATGCCTATCCGGGAATGTGCCGGCAAATATTGAATCCGTTCTTTCAACAGGTTCAATATGCGGAATCCGTATATTTCAGGCTCAAGATTGTAGCGCAGCATGGCGTCAAGGCTTTGCGCTTCGGGATTCATCACCATAATGGGCATCGTGATGCCTGCTTTGCGCAGTTCGACGCCTTCGTCGGCATAAGCTACGGTCAGATAATCGGCATGATGGAATTGCAGCAGGTTCGCTATTTCAAAGCCGCCGCTACCATAAGAAAACGCTTTCACCATCGCCATAAGCTTCACGCCGGGCGTCAATTTCGAACGGTAGTAATTGAGGTTATGCGCCAATGCGTTCAGGTTAATTTCCATGACGGTTTCGTGCGCTTTCTGCTGCAACATTTTGTCGATTTTTTCAAAGGCAAATACGCGCGCGCCTTTCAGCAGTATGGTTTCATCATGCAAGGACGACAATGGAAAATCGCGCAGAAAAGCGTCGGTATCGGGGTAAAATTCTTTTTCGATGCCGAATTTTCCGGCTTGCGCGGCAAACACCTGCCCGATGCCGACGAGGCGATGTACGCCTTTCGACGCAAGCAAGCGGGCTATATCGTCATACAAGTAGTCGTCCGCCCGCCCGCTTTGCAGAATATCGGAAAGAATCACCGTCTTTTTCGGATGCTGCTCTTGGCGGGCAAGGAAATCGACGGCTATTTGCAACGAATTGAAATCGGAACTGTAGCTGTCGTTAATCACCGAGCAGTTGTTGACGGCTTCTTTCAATTCCATGCGCATTTCTACCGGCGGCAGCGTGTACATGCGTTGCGCAATCACTGCCTGCGGGTAGCCGAGCATCAGCAGGAACGCCCAGCAGTGCATCGCGTTTTCGATTGACGCATTGTCCCTGAAGGGAATTTGGATACGCAGCGTTTCGTTTTCGTACTGCGCCTCGAGCGTCGTATGGTCAATCCCTGTAGTTATGCCCGTAAGCCGCAAGGCGCTTTCGAGTGCACGCCCCCACGTAAATGCCGTCGCGGCATTCACCGCATCGTTGGCTTCGATTCGCCGCACGATGTCCGTATGGTCGGTGCAATAAATCAACTGCCGGACGCCGGTAAAGAGCGCGAGCTTTTCGTCTATTTTCTGCGCACGGCTTGCGAAATGCTCGTCGTGCGCCGCGCCGATGTTGGTGAAAATGCCGATTGTAGGCTGTATCACGTTCCGGTTGCGCTCCATTTCGCCTGCTTGCGACATGCCCGCTTCGAAAATAGCCAACTCGTCGTCCGGGTGCATCTCCCACACCGAAAGCGGCACGCCCACTTGGCTATTGTAGCTTTTGGGGCTTTTCACTACTTTTTTATCCACTGAAAGCAGGTAGCCGAGCCATTCTTTCACAATGGTTTTTCCGTTGCTTCCGCTGACGCCCACCACCGATATGGAAAAACGGCGACGATAGGCGGCGGCAAGTTGTTGCAAAGCGTCAAGCGTATGGTCAACCAGCAGAAAATCGACGTCTGTTTCGGCTTTCATTTCTTCGGGAATATACTGCACTACAAAATGGCGGACGCCTTTCCGGTACAATTCGCCGATATACTTATGACCGTCGTTTCGGGCGCTCACCAACGCAAAAAACAAACAACCGTCTGCTGTGGTAACATGGCGGCTATCGGTCAGCAACACGGCAATGCCTGCGTCATCCGCCCTGCCCGACACGCGCCGCGCATGAATGATTCCGGTAATATCCGAGATATGATAACGAACCTGCTGCATACACAATTTTCAGCAAATTTACATAAAATAATTGAAAAACCGTGAAATGCTGTTGGAATAATGCGGAAGATTTCTTACCTTTGTCCAACTTTAATTAGCTTAAATGTATGCTTTATGAAACATCTTTTTCTTTTCTCGAATTGGCTTCTGTTAGGATGCGCCTGCTTGCTTGGAGCGTGCAGCGATGCTGGTATCGATCCTGCGATATACTCGCCGGTGAACAAAACGGTATTTTCCGAAATCATTTTGTTTTTGAAACCCTATGTGGTGAACAATAATCAAAAACATTACGTCGTAACGGACAGTTTACGCAACATTGTGATAAAAATCAACAATAAAACGTGGACTGCCAATCATTCGTACAGCATTGACACGGCTTACGTGAACCATAAAAGCACGGTAGGCAGTTACCGCGTAACCACGGAATCCCTCTCCTATCCGCTATTGTTGAACGTAGTAACATATCCCGATAAGTTTAATACCGCAGGAGAATATGCCGATTTACTCAATAACTTTTTTAATTTAGAGCCGGGCATATATATTTGTCAAATACATTCTTTTGACCTGTCAACCGCCGGTGGGCAAGCGGCAACCATCAATACGCCCACCCTGTCGTTCCCGTTGGAGGTAAAAGCCGACCAACGAAGCGCTAACCTCGGCGAATTTGAAATAGAAATTAATCCGTAATATTTATTAAAACTTTTTTTACGATGAAAACAAAATATTTATACCTTGCGCTCGTACCGGCGATGCTGTGGTTTGCTTCATGCCGCGATAAAACGGCGAATATTCAGGTAACAAACAAAGTACACAATGTTAAATTGGACTATATCAGTTATGACGGCATTTCGTTGGGCACAAACGTTCTACCCGGCGAAACAACCGATCGTGAGATTTCCGAAAACACCCGCATATCGTTCCCTCTATCTTCCCAAATACAGTTTTATATGGTCAAAGGCGACAGCCGCGTGTTTCTTAAAACCAAAGAATTTTACACGTTGGATGCAGGTCAGAATTTGAGTGTGGTGATTTCCGACACTACGGAAGTGGTAAATATATCGAGCGAATAAATCGCCCCCCCTCTCTTTTTACAAATGTATCGCCTCGCCATGGGCGGCGGCGGCGGCTTCCATGATAGCCTCGCTCATGCTCGGATGCGGGTGGACGGCGTGAATAATATCGTGCGCCGTTACCCCCAAACGCCGCGCCGTAGTGATGCCCGCAATCATTTCCGACACGTTTGCGCCCACGAGATGCGCCCCCAGCAGCGCATCGGAGGCAGCGTCGAACACCAATTTCACAAACCCGTCCCGCTCGCCAGCCGTCGCCGCTTTGCCCGAAGCCGTAAAAGGGAATTTCCCGACGCGCACCTCAAACCCCTGTTCGCGGGCGGCTTTTTCCGTCAAACCCACCGACGCGATTTCGGGCGTCGTATAGATGCAAGACGGAATATTGCGGTAATCCACCGCCGGCGCATCAAGCCCCGCTATCCGCTCCACGCAGTGTACCGCTTCCGCCGAAGCCACGTGCGCCAAGGCGGGCGTAGCAATCACGTCGCCTATGGCATACACGCCGTCGACGTTCGTTTGAAACCGCTCGTTCACCTGTATACCCCGCTTTCCGGTTTCGACGCCGAGCGCGTCCAAGCCCAGCCCTTCGATGTTCGGTACGACGCCTACCGCCGAAAGCACCATATCCGCCGTCAAACATTCGTCGCCTTTTTTGGTACGCAACTGCAACCTACAACCCTCGCCCGACGTGTCGATATGCTGCACGAGTGCGCTTGTGCTAACCTTGATGCCGGCTTTGCGGAACGAGCGGCTGAGCTGCGCCGACACCTCTTCGTCCTCGAGCGGCACAATGCGGTCGAGCGCTTCAATGAGGTGCACCTGCGTGCCGAGCGCATGGTAGAACCACGCCAACTCACTGCCGATAGCGCCGCTGCCGACGATAGCCATCGACGCCGGAATCCGGTCGGGCGCTAACGCCGCGCGGTAGCCGATGATTTTTTTGCCGTCAATCGGAGCAAAAGGCAGCGCGGCGGCTCGTGCGCCCGTTGCGATGACCGTATGCCGGGCGGCGATACACTGCACCGCGCCGCCGCCGTCCGTGATTTCCACGCTCTTGTCAGCCCTCAGGCAAGCGCTGCCCTGCCATACGGCGACGTTGTTTTTTTTCAATAAATACGCTACGCCCTTTGCCATACTTTCAGCCACATCACGGCTGCGCGCCACCATCCGGGCAAGGTCGGGCTTTGCCGCGCCGCCGTCGAAGGCTACGCCGTAGTCGGCGGCATGTTGCACATATTGCCACACTTGTGCGCTTTTCAGCAGCGCTTTGGTAGGGATGCACCCCCAGTTGAGGCACACCCCGCCGAGTTCGGCGCGCTCCACGATAGCGGTCGTCATCCCTAACTGCGCGCCCCTCACCGCGGCTACATATCCGCCGGGACCGCTTCCTATAACCAATAAATCGTACATCGTTGTGTTGTTTAACTGTTGAATTGTTGAAATATGACGGTCATTTTTTACAAAGTTACGATTTTTTATTTAAAAAAAATTCTCCCGCCCATAAACATCCGAAAAAGGTAGTTAAATAATGAAAAAATCTATCTAAATAATGAAAAAGGGTAGCTACACATTTGAAAAGGGGCGTTACACTTTCGAAAAGGGGCGTTACACATTTTGACGGGGGCGAACCCCAATAGCGTTGAGAATGAGATATTACGGCTAAAGCCGATACCCATCATCGCCGCTGCACGCCCACGGAAGCAGGCGGTCGCCGCGTTTTCGGCAAGGGGTCGACGGCTTGCACTTCGCGGCGCACCCTGCTCAATATATCATTTTATATTATTATCTTTGCTGAAATTTTAGTCAGGCATGAAAAAGATATACCCGGTTCTATTGTTCGTCATGGCGGCGCTATCGCAGGTACAGGCGCAGCGCGCTGCCCGGGGCGTTATTCAAATACAAATACAATCGGAAGCCGACCCTCAGATACAGCAGGCGCAGCAAGCGCAAGGCGGCGCAACGGCGCAACGCCTGCAAACGGGCATCAGCCGTTTCGACGAGCTGAACAGCCGTTTCGGCGCGGTACGCATGCGGCGGCTCTTCCCCGACGCAGGCAGCTACGAGGCGTTGCACCGCAAGGCAGGGCTGCACTTATGGTATGAACTTTATTTCGACGAAACCGCCGACGTAGACGACGTGGTGAAAGCATACGCCGAAGTGGGCGAAGTGGCGCGCGCCGGAAAAGTGTATCCTGTACACCGTACAAGCCGTAAGGACGAAATACCTGCTCCGGCGGCTACGGTCAACGACCCGCTGTTCGATTTACAGTGGCATTACCACAATACGGACAACGCCGGCGTCGATATTAACCTGCCCGAAGCGTGGGACGTACATCAGGGAAGCGCCGACGTAATCGTTGCCGTCATTGATGAAGGCATTGACGCCGCGCATCCCGATTTGGCGAATGCCATGTGGAGCGGCGTTGGTAAAAATTTTGTATCGAAAGGAAAAGATATTGTGGCAGACGACCACGGTACGCACGTAGCCGGCATCATCGGCGCGGTAACGAACAACGGCACGGGCGTATCGGGCATTGCGGGAGGCGCGGGCGCCGCGGGAGGCGTACGGTTGATGTCGTGCCAGATTTTTGAATATGATGAGCAAGGTACTTCGCTCACAGGCTCGATATACGAAGCCTTGGTGTATGCCGCCGACAACGGCGCGGTGGTGTGCCAGAACAGTTGGGGGTACGATTCGGTGGGCATATACAATAAGGCGGATTCGGCAGCTATCAGGTATTTCATAGACCATGCGGGGAAAAACGGCGACGGCTCGCCCCGCGCAGGCACGCCCATGACGGGCGGCGTCGTGATTTTTGCGGCAGGCAACGAGAACAGCTCCGGCAAATGGTATCCCGCCTATTTCGATGACGTTGTATCCGTAGCCGCCGTGGGTTTCAACGGCGAAAAGACTCATTACTCGAACTACGGCTCATGGGTCGACATTGCCGCGCCGGGCGGCGACATGTCTTTAAAAATACGCCGGGGCGTCCTGAGTACTATTTCACAAAATTCATATATGTATCTCAAGGAACGTGAAAGCACCGTGTACGGATGGATGCAAGGCACGTCGATGGCTTGCCCCCATGTGTCGGGCGTAGCCGCTTTGATTTTATCGAAATACGGTCATGAACGCTATACGCCCGATTCGCTCCGGCTGCGCCTGCTCGGCTCTGCCCGCTCGCTATTGCCGTACGAGCCGGTGTATGCCAAAGGCATGGGTAGCGGGTTGCTGGACGCGGCGGCGGCGTTGGGTACATTCATACACGTATCGGGCATCGCGCTCGCCGGTTGCCCGGACGAGTTGACCACAAGCGCGCCGGTTGCCCTGTCGGCTACGGTAGTTCCTGAAAACGCATTCGACAGGCAGATATTATGGTCGGCGGGCAACCCCGGCGTGGCAACGGTAACGCCCGACGGAATCATCACGCCGAAAGCGGAAGGGACGGTGGTTGTTACCGCCGCCACGCACGACGGCGGGTATCAAGCGCAATGCACGATTCACGTACGGCAATCGGTTACCGGCATACGGTTGGATACCGTCATACGGTTAGTTGCCGGAAATACCGGACAGATTTATGCAAAAATAATACCCGACAACGCATACCTCAAAGCCGTTGCATGGTCGGTGGACAATACGCGCATTGCCTCCATTGACGCGCAGGGAGCAATCACCGCCAAGGAAGCGGGCAGCGCCATGATTACCGCAACTACGGCTGACGGCGGGCATACGGCTACCGCCCCGCTCGAAGTGTATGCCAAAGCCCATGCGCCCGAAGGCTTCACACCCAACGGCGACGGCGTAAATGATTATTTCAAACTCACGACGGACAACCATGAGCGTTACGCGCTCAAAGTATTTGACCGTGCAGGGCAGGTGCATTACCAATCGTCCGACTACCGGAATGAGTGGGACGGCACAGCCGGCGAAGGTTCTCATGCGGGGCGTAAAGTGCCCGCCGGAACTTATTTTTATATTTTGACGGCTAAAAATTCCAATACTACCACCACAGGTTTTGTGGTAATTAAATATTAGCGCATGAAAAAATCTTTGTCTGTTATATTTCTTCTTATCAGTGCGCATCTCGCCGCGCAGCCTTACATGGGCGGCGAACAGGCAAATACCCGGTATCGCGACAACGAGTTGCCGGTTAATCCAGCCTTCGCCGGTACAGCCGACCGTTACTTCGTGTCGCTGGGCGTGTTTAAACAGTGGACGGGCATCGCAGGCGCACCGCTGTCGGAGAATTTGCAGTTTCACATCCCTTGCGCCGCCAACAGTGGCGTAGGCGCATGGCTTTATAACGAAACGTTTGCCGTACATACCCACACCCAATTCGGGGCGGCATACGCCTACACCTTAAAACTCGGCGGCAACAATAACAAGCTGGCTCTGGGGTTAAATTTTGCCGTAGCCGTACAGAATGAGCGCATACCGGAAACCAACGACCCGGACCCGCTGTTTACCGAGCCTATACGGCAAGTTGACTTTAATGCAGGTTTCGGCGCTTTCTATTTTACCGACAAATACTACGCGGGATTTTCCGTCCCCCGATTGAAAAACGATTTTGATTTCAGCCTCATGCACTATTATTTTACAGGAGGCTACCGGTTTGATATAAGTAAAAAAATCAGTATCACGCCTTCGGCATTGGCGGCGGTTTCGCCGCGTGCGGGCGTAGGTTACGAATGTGTGCTGACGGCGGCATACGACCGCCGTTTTGAAGCAGAAGTGGGCATTGCCGCTCATTCATGCCTGCTATTTGCGGTCGGTATTCCGCTATACAAAGATTTGGCGTTGCGCTATCAGTATTCTCAAAACTTCGGCTCAGATTACCACCAAACAGGCAGTTCGCACTTCATCGTGCTGCGCTTTTCATGGGATTATGTCGAAAAGGTATTATGATTCTAAGATGTCAAAGTATAAACTTTTCATTCGTTTACGAAGGTGCAATACGGCATAATGTTTCCGCGACAATAGGGTATTGACGGGTACGCCCGTTGTTTCTGCAATTTCTTTCACCGGAATACCTTCCATTTCCGTGAGTTCAAATATCTCGCGCTGTTCGGGCGACAGTTCTGCCAGCGCAGCGTCCAGCTCCGTCCAGACCAAGGACCGCAAGTATTCTGTTTCGGGCGAAGGCGTTGTTGCATCGCTAAACAGGATTTCGGAAATATCTTGCAGTATCTCGCCGTCGTCATCGTCCTTGCTATACACAGGCATCTCTTCTTCACGCTTCTTTATGCCCCTGTTGATAATCATATTACGAGCTACCCGGTACAACCACGCCGAAACATGCTCTATCGGATTCATCGTACTGTTGGTTGTTTTCACTAATTGATAAAAAACATCTTGCAGAATATCTTCTGCATCGGCTTTGTTCGCTACGCGCCGGCGAATAAAAGACTTAAGTCGCGGTTGATACTCTGCAATCAGTTTTTCAAGATGGTGTTTTTCTGCCACGTTAATCTTGCTTTTCCTGTGTATCGTTTTCGTCGGATGAATGGCTCTCGCAGCCATGCCTGAACCCGCCGAAGCCGCCGAAATGCCGGTGATTGTTTTTCACAAACTGAAGGCGTTCTTCAGGCGTCATTTTCTGCCATTTTTTGCGGAGGCGGTTTTTGTCGAATCCGCCGCCAAACTTTCTGCCGTATCCAAACCCGCTAAAAAACAGACGGGCAAGGATAAGCAAGCCCAGCGCCTGCCAAAAACTAATGGGCGTCAGTCCAAAAATATCGGGAATTAGGACATTCCACAACCACATCACTGCGGCGCTAAATACCGATACTGCAACCAATGCGCCAAATAAAAATTTAAAAAAAGGAGTTCTCATATCAAATTTATTTAAAAAATTAATAATTCATTTGTGTTACTAATTCAATGGCTCTTCTACGGCAGCTTATTATGCACTTTCCGCACTGCGAACACCGGTCGGTACAATTGGCGACGGCACGTTTTTCGTCATTAACCTTTACCATTGTAAAAACATGATGCCTGCATGCTTTTATGCAATTTTCACAACCTGAGCATTTGTCAAAATGGACAAATATGATTTCTTTATTTCTTTTGTTCCAAAACATTTTTTACTATTTTTAATTCTTACATTATGTATAAGACGTTTCTACTATTGAAGACAAATGAAACGGAAAAATATTTTACGAAGATACGATTTTTTTTGTATCTTCGCAGAATAATAATTCAAATATAAGATGACCAAAGAGCTACAATTTTTGATATACAGCACGCCGCATGAAAAGGACAGCATACGTTTATTTTATGAGCAACAAACACAATAATGTCCTCTATGTAGGAATTACAAATGACATTGTGCGTAGGGTTGCCGAACACAAAGCAAAATAGACAGTAGAATGAAATTAAGCATTAAAACAAATATAAAAATGACGGAATTTTGGGAATCAAGTTTTTTAGAAAAACAAACTATGTGGGGCTTTGAACCCGCAGAGTCGGCGATTACAGCAAAAGATTTTTTTGTTAAGGAAAAAGTCAAGGATATATTGATCCCGGGAATCGGATACGGCAGAAATGCAAAAATTTTCCTTGACAATGAAATCAATGTAACGGGAATAGAGATTTCAAAAACAGCGATTGATTTAGCAAGAAGTCAAAATAAACTTGATATTCAAATACATCATGGTTCTGTGACTGATATGCCTTTTGATAACAAATTTTATGACGGAATATATTGCTATGCACTAATTCATCTGTTAAATAACCGGGAACGAAGAAAGTTCATTAAAGATTGCTATAACCGGTTAAAGCCAAACGGATACATGATTTTTTCGACGATTTCGAAAGATGACTCCATGTATGGAAAAGGTAAGCAGCTAAGCAAGAACCGTTTTTTGATGTCAAGTGGCGCAAAATTGTTTTTTTATGATTCGGATTTCATCAAACAGGAATTTGGAAAATATGGTTTGGTTGAATTTTTAAAAATGGATGAACCGGTTAAATTTGAAGGAAATCATCCTCCTTTGAAATTCACAGTGGTAAAATGCAAAAAGTAAGGATGATGAAATTTCAATGCACAAGCCTATGCCCCAAGAATAGCCGCATGGAAAATCGCCAAAAAACAAAATAAGCAAGAATCGGGTTTTTCCGGCGTATCATAACCCGTATCTTTGTCGCAAAATAAACAAAATGAATGCACAGAAACACCTCGATTTTGCCCGCATAGCCGAAACGATCGAATATATCAGGGACAACTTCAAAAGTCAGCCCCGACTGGAAAAGATTGCAGAAAAAGCAGGATTAAGTCCGGCGCATTTTCAACGCCTGTTCACCGACTGGGCAGGTGTAAGCCCGAAAAAATTCCTGCAATACACCACTGTCGAATATGCCAAAACCATACTCAAAGAAGGCAAAGCCACCTTGTTCGACGCGACATGCGAAACAGGACTGTCAAGCGCCGGACGCCTCTACGACTTGTTTGTCAATATCGAAGGCATGACGCCGGGAGAATACAAAAACGGCGGCGAAAACCTCGCGATTAATTACAGTTTTGCCGAGAGTCCGTTTGGAAATATTCTTGTCGCGGCAACTGCGAAAGGGATATGTCACATAGCGTTTGCGGAGAATGAAACGGATGCGCTGACCGTTTTGCAGGGAAAATTTCCGAAAGCCCGCTACCGTCAAATGTTGGACAAGATACAACAAAACGCCGTTTTTATTTTCAAGCAAGACTGGAGCAAACTCGGTGAAATCAAATTGCACCTGAAAGGCACGGATTTTCAGCTGAAAGTGTGGGAAACGCTATTGAAAATCCCTTTGGGACGATTGACAACTTATGGCGATATTGCCGCTCGGCTGCATAATCCCAACGCCTCGCGCGCCGTAGGGACAGCCGTTGGCGACAATCCCGTAGCCTTTCTGATTCCCTGTCACCGCGTTATCCGTTCGTCGGGCGAATTGGGCGGCTACAACTGGGGACTTGTCCGCAAAACGGCGATTATCGGCTGGGAAGCGGCAAAGAGAAATGCTGTGGATGAAGATAAATGATTATCTTTGCAGAAATTTTTGATAGATGATTTTTTAATAACAGTTTGAATATGGAAAAAATAGTATTTGGAGAGGTATTGGATTTTTTGAAAACGAACAGGGTGTTTTTTCTTGCAACCCTTGATGGGGATCAACCCCGCGTTCGCCCGTTTGGGATTATGATTGATTTAAATGGAAAGTTGAGTTTCTGTACAAGCAGGGAAAAAGACGTTTTTAAACAAATGGACGCCCATAAAAAAGTTGAAATATGCAGTGTGTCGTCCGACGGCGCTGTTTTACGCCTCACGGGGAATGTGAGTTTCAGCAACAGTCGGGAGGGGCAGACAAAAATGTTTGAAACCAGGCCTGAACTTGCTAAATTATATGCGGGTAAGGAGGATAAATTTGTTATCTGCACCTTTGAAAACGCATCGGCCACATACCAAAAA